>NZ_JBKEBL010000108.1:0-24732 GCF_047973135.1 Paracoccus sp. (in: a-proteobacteria) | reverse complement strand
TTCTGGCGGCGCGAAATCGGGGCAAGGGCGGCTCAGATTGGCGACCGCGTTCGCGCGGCGGGGATGCGGGTCGCGGGCCTGTGCCGCACGCCCTATCTGACCGGATCAGAGGCGGGCTCGGATGACGAGGTCAAGGCCGGCATCGATATGGCCGCCGCCCTTGGCGCGCCGGTGCTGACCATCGTGACGGGCGGAACCGATCCCGGCACCAAAGGCATTGCCGACAGCCAAAAGCGGCTGGCCGGGCGGGTGGCGCAGGTGGCGGAATATGCCGGGGCGCGCGGGATACAGCTTGCGCTGGAGCCTTTGAACCCGATGTTTGGCGGCAACCGGACCTGCATCTTCACCGTCGCCGATGCGATGCGTATCTGCGACATGGCGGGCGCGCCGAATGTCGGCGTGGCGGTCGATGTCTATCATGTCTGGTGGGACAGCACGCTGGCCGACAGCCTGCAAGGCGCGCGGGGCCGCATCATGGGGTATCACCTGTGCGACTGGCTGCACGACACCGGCCACATGCTGCTGGACCGGGGCATGATGGGCGATGGTGTGGCCGATCTGCGCGCGATCCGCGCCGCAGTCGAGGGCGCGGGCTATGACGGGCTGTGCGAGGTCGAGGTGTTTTCTGCCGGAAACTGGTGGAAGCGCGACCCGAACGAGGTGCTGGATGTGATGGTGCAGCGGTTCCGTACGGTCTGCTGATCCTCCTATCATCACGGATGGCCGGCGGCGTTTTTGGATCAAAGCCGTTGACGCCGCGCCATCGAAGCCGTTTCATAGAACTCAACTCGCCGGGAAGGATCGGCGAGGCAGGGAATCGGGAGGGGCGACCTGTGCTTAAGGGGATCGATCCGGTGATCAGCCCGGATTTGCTGCGCGCTTTGGCTCAGATGGGCCATGGCGATGAGATTGCCATTGTGGATGCGAATTTTCCGTCAGTTTCGGTCGCCAGCCAGACAGTTGCCGGGGTGGCGCTGCGCGTCGATTGCGATGCCGTGCGCGCACTAAAGGCCGTGCTGTCGCTGCTGCCGGTGGATGACTTCGAACCCGATCCGGTGCTGACCATGCAGGTTGTCGGCGATCCGGATGCGATCCCGCCCGTGATCGCCGAGGCGATGCCGGTGCTGGCCGCCCATGACCTGCGGCCCGCCTCGCTGGAGAGGTTTGCGTTCTACGAGCGGGCCAAGACCGCCTTTGTGGTGCTGCGCTGCGCCGATACGCGGCCCTATGGCAATTTCATCATCCGCAAGGGCATCATCGCGTCCTGATCACGCCGGTCGCGGCTTGCAAAAAACTGTTCATTAACAGCAAGCGGGCCGCGTGTGAAACCTGTACAAATTTCCACTTGCGTGCCGCATTTATATATAGGTACAGTGTTTATATAAAAATAGCGAAAGCTGGGATAAGAGGTGTTCCGATGCTGCTGAAAGGCAAGGCGATGCTGGCCGACAGCGGCATCACGATCTGATCGCGGTCGGGGGAGGGACGGCGATGCAAGGGATCGACGCTCACTGCCATTTCTGGCGGCCTTCGCGCGGCGATTATGGCTGGCTTGACGGGCAGGGTGGCCCTCTGGCACCGATCCGGCGCGATTTCCTGCCAGCGGATTATCCTGCCGATGCGCGTCTGATCGTGGTGCAGGCCGCGCCCAGTCTGGCCGAGACGGATTTCCTGCTGTCACTGGCGGCAGAGGCTCCGCAGATCGCGGGCGTCGTCGGCTGGGTCGATCTGTCCGACCCTGATGCTGCCGGGATCCTGGCCCAACGGGCCCAAAATCCGCTGCTAAAGGGCGTTCGCCCGATGTTGCAGGACATCGCCGAAACCGAATGGCTGACCCGTCATGCGCGCCCCGATGCTATCGAGACCCTGTGCGATTTGGGGCTGCGCTTTGACGCGCTGGTCACGGCGCGACATCTGCCGATGCTGGCGCGTTTCGCCGAACGCTATGACAACCTGCCGCTGGTGATCGACCACGCCGCCAAGCCGCAACCGGGTGCGCGCGACGACTGGGAACGGGGCATGCAGGCGCTGGCCGCCTTGCCGCATGTGCATTGCAAGCTGTCGGGCCTGATGACCGAGCTTTCCGCCGATGAACTGGCCGACCCGCTGCCTGCGCTGCGGGCAATTACGGACCGGCTGCTGGACTGGTTCGGCGCGGACCGGCTGATCTGGGGCAGCGACTGGCCGGTGCTGACGCTGGCCGCGCCTTACGGCGACTGGAGCGATCTGACGGCGCGGCTGCTGGAAAATCTTTCCGACATCGGACGCAACGCAATTCTGCGCGGCAACGCGGCGCGCTTCTACGGGGTGAGGGCATGAACGAACTTGTGCGGATGCAGGGAATCGACAAGCGATTTCCCGGCGTCCATGCGCTGAAAACGGTGGATTTCGACCTGCGCGCGGGCGAGGTTCACG
Source organism: Paracoccus sp. (in: a-proteobacteria) (assembly GCF_047973135.1). GTDB lineage: Bacteria > Pseudomonadota > Alphaproteobacteria > Rhodobacterales > Rhodobacteraceae > Paracoccus. The sequence continues at coordinate 22,317 of NZ_JBKEBL010000108.1, read as the reverse complement.
CGCTGATGGGCGAAAACGGTGCCGGGAAATCGACGCTGATGAAATGCCTGTCCGGCGTTTATCAGCCCGATGACGGACGGATCCTGATCGATGGCAAGCAGGTTGCGATGCCGACGCCCAAGGCGGCGCAGGATCTGGGGATCGGGATCATCCATCAGGAACTGGCACTGATGCGCGACCTGAACGTCGCCCAGAACATCTGGATCGGACGCGAACCGCGCATGTCCCTTGGCCGCATCGACGAGGCCAGGCTGAACGCCGATGCCGCCGCGATCTTTCAGGGCATGCATGTCGCGATGGACCCGCGCACGCCGGTATCGTCGCTGACCATCGCCCGTCAGCAGATGGTCGAGATTGCCAAGGCTCTGTCCTTTCGATCACGTGTGCTGATCATGGACGAGCCTACCGCCGCCCTGAACGACAGCGAAATCGCCGAGCTGTTCACCATCATCCGCAAGCTGCGGGCCGAGGGCGTGGGCATCATCTATATCAGTCACAAGATGGACGAGATCAGACGCATCTCGGACCGGGTGACTGTCATGCGCGACGGCGCCTATGTCGGCACGGTGCAGGCCGCCGAGACGCCGATTTCGCAGATCATTTCCATGATGGTCGGTCGCGAGATCGACGAAGAGCCGGTGAAAATTCCTGATCTTTCCGCCGCCGAAACCGCGCTTGAGGTGCGCAATCTGCATCGCGGGCGCGATCTGAAGGGTGTCAGCTTCAGCCTGAAAAAGGGCGAAATCCTTGGCTTTGCCGGGCTGATGGGTGCCGGGCGGACCGAGCTTGCCCGCGCTATCTTTGGTGCCGAGCCGCCGGAATCGGGCGAGATTCTGGTTCACGGCAAGCCCATGACGATCCGCAGCCCCTCGGATGCGGTGCAGGCGGGCATCGGCTATCTGTCCGAGGATCGCAAGCATTACGGGCTGGCGCTGGGGATGGATGTGCGTGCCAATATCGCGCTGGCCAGCCTGCCGCGCTATGCCGACCGGCTGGGCCAGATCAACGAACGCGAACTGGCCGGGATCGCGCGCGAATATATCGACATGCTGAACATCCGCACGCCGCATGACCGGCAAGAGGTGCGGCTGCTGTCGGGCGGCAATCAGCAAAAGGTGGTTATCGCGAAATGGCTGCTGCGCGATTGCGACATCCTGATCTTTGACGAGCCGACGCGCGGCATCGACATCGGTGCGAAATCCGAGATCTACAAGCTGCTGAACGATCTGGCCGCCGAGGGCAAGGCGATCATCGTGATATCAAGCGAATTACCCGAGGTGCTGCGCCTGTCGCACCGCATCGCGGTCATGTGTGAGGGACGGTTGACCGGCATTCTGCCCGGCGGAACCAGTCAGGAAGAAATCATGGCGCTGGCAACGCAGCGTGAAGGGATGACGGCGGAATGAGCACGGCAGAAAAAAAGACAGGCGCAAAGGAACACCGGCGCGGCGCGGCACAACAGAAGCTTTGGGCCTTTGCCAGCCTGATCGTGCTGATGATCGGCTTTTCGCTGGCCAGCCCGAACTTCTTTCAGGTCTCGAATATCATGGCGATCCTTCAGGCCACCTCGGTCAACGGGGTGCTGGCGGTCGGCGTGACGCTGATCATCGTGACCGGCGGCATCGACCTGTCCATCGGGACGCTGATGACCTTTTGCGCGGTGATGGCGGGCGTCGTGCTGACCTGGGCGGGCTTGCCGCTGATCTTTGGCATCGTCGCGGCCATCGGAACAGGCGCGCTGTGCGGGCTGATTTCGGGCACTTTCGTGGCCAAGATGAAAATCCCGCCCTTCATCGCCACGCTTGGCATGATGCTGATGCTGAAGGGCCTGTCCCTGATCGTGACCGGCACCAAGCCGATCTATTTCAACGACACACCCAGCTTTACGCTGATCGCGCAAGGCTCGGTCATCGGGGCGATCATCCCGGCCTTTCCGGTTCCGAACGGCGTGCTGATCCTGTTCATCGTCTCGGGCTTCGTGGCGTGGATTCTGGGCCGGACGGTGCTGGGGCGCTATACTTTCGCACTGGGATCCAACGAAGAAGCGGTGCGCCTGTCGGGCGTCAATACCGATGCATGGAAAATGGCGATTTATGCGCTGGCGGGCGGCATCTGCGGTATCGCGGGCCTGCTGATCGCCAGCCGCCTGAACTCGGCCCAACCCGCGCTTGGTCTGGGATACGAGCTTGAGGCGATCGCCGCCGTCGTGATCGGCGGCACCAGCCTTGCGGGCGGGCGCGGCACCATCCTTGGCACGCTGATCGGCGCGCTGATCATGTCGGTGCTGACCAACGGCCTGCGCGTCTTGTCGGTCGCGCCGGAATGGCAGACCGTTGTAACCGGTGCGATCATCATCGTCGCCGTCTATGCCGACCAGTTGCGGCGGCGCGGCGCGAATTAATACAGACAGACTCGTGAACAGCCAGGGAGGAAAAACCACATGTTCAGCAGAAGAACCTTGTTTGGCGCGGTTGCCGCATTGACGCTGGCCGGGGCCGCGACCGGTGCACTGGCGCAGGACCAGATGTACATCCCGCTGATCTCGAAAGGGTTTCAGCACCAGTTCTGGCAGGCCGTGAAGGCCGGAGCCGACAAGGCGGGCGCGGATCTGGGTGTCAAGGTCACGTTCGAGGGGCCGGATAACGAAACCCAGGTGGACAAGCAGCTTGACATGCTGTCCGCCGCGCTGGCCAATAACCCCTCGGCCATCGGCTTTGCCGCGCTGGACAGCCAGGCCGCCATTCCGCTGCTGCGCAAGGCGCAGGATGCGGGCATCCCGATCATCGCGTTCGACTCGGGCGTGGACAGCGACATTCCGGTGGCGCTTGCTGCAACCGACAACGTTGCAGCCGCCGCGCTGGCCGCCGACAAGATGGCGGAACTGATCGGCGATGCGGGCAAGGTCGCCGTGGTCGCGCATGACCAGACTTCGCGCACCGGGGTGGACCGCCGTGACGGCTTTGTGAACCGTATGAAAGAGGCGCATCCGAATATCGAGGTGGCGGCAATCGAATATGGCGGTGGCGACCACCTGAAATCGACCGAGATCACCAAGGCGCTGCTGACCGCGAATCCCGACCTCAAGGGCATTTTCGGCACCAACGAGGGCTCGGCCATCGGGGTTGTGAACGGCGTCAAGGAAATGGGCACGCAGGGCATCGTGATCGTCGGTTACGATTCCGGCAAGGCCCAGAAGGATGCGATCCGCGACGGGCTGATGGCCGGTGCGATCACGCAGAACCCGGTCGGTATCGGCTATGAGACGGTCAAGGCCGCCGTCGCCGCCTCGAAGGGCGAGGCGGTTGAAAAGACCATCGACACCGGTTTTTACTGGTACGACAAGAACAATATCGACGACCCTGAAATCGCTGCGGTCCTTTACGACTAAGCGCGGTTGAACCGCCGGGGGCCGTCGTGGTCCCCGGCCTTGCAAGAATGAGGTACAGATGAAACTGCTGCGCTATGGTCCCGCCGGGCAGGAAAAGCCCGGAATTCTGGATGCGTCGGGGACGATCCGCGACCTTTCGGCCCATGTTGATGACATTGCGGGCGATGTGCTGACCCCCGAGGGGCTGGCCCGGATCGCCGCGCTTGACCCCGCCTCGCTGCCTGCGGTTCAGGGCTCGCCTCGCATCGGGCCATGTGTCGGCCGGGTGGGCAAGTTCATCTGCATCGGCCTGAACTATGCCGACCATGCCGCAGAAACCGGCGCGGAAATCCCGGCAGAACCTGTCGTGTTCAACAAATGGACCAGCGCCATCTGTGGACCCGATGACGACATCGAAATCCCGCGCGGATCCTCCAAGACCGACTGGGAGGTCGAACTGGGCGTGATCGTCGGCAAGGGTGGCCGTTATATCGACGAGGCCGACGCGCTGTCCCATGTCGCCGGGTATTGCGTCATCAACGACGTGTCCGAACGCGAATGGCAGATCGAACGCGGCGGCACCTGGGACAAGGGCAAGGGCTGCGACACGTTCGGTCCCATCGGCCCGTGGATCGTGACCCCCGACGAGGCCGGAAATGTCGGCGACCTGAAGATGTGGCTGGAGGTTGACGGCCATCGCTATCAGAACGGCTCGACCTCGACCATGATCTTTGGCGTGGCGCGGATCATCAGCTATCTGTCGCAGTTTTTGTCGCTTCAGCCGGGGGATGTGATCTCGACCGGGACGCCTCCGGGTGTCGGGCTGGGGCAAAAGCCGCCGGTCTATCTGAAGGGTGGGGAAACCATGCGTCTGGGGATCGATGGCTTGGGCGAACAGACCCAAAAGGTCGTCCGCGCGTAACAGCCGTGGCCCCTTCATACGAAATTTAAGTCGCCGTTGGTTCGCGGTGCGCGGCAACGGGGTCTCTCGTTGCCGCGTTTTTTCTGAAACCGATCAAGTCCGGGGGACATGATGGATCTGCATTTGCAGGACAAGGTGATCATCGTGACCGGCGGTGCCTCGGGCATCGGCGCGGGCATCACCGAATTGCTGGCCGAAGAGGGCGCGCGCCCGGTGGTGATCGCGCGCAGGCAGCCCGACCCCGAATGGCTGGCCGCCCATGGCGCGCATTTCGCGCAGGCGGAACTGTCCGACGATGCCGCCTGCCGCTCCGCGATCAGCCAGATCCGCGACCGCTTTGGCGCGATTCACGGGCTGGTCAACAATGCCGGGGCGAATGACGGCGTGGGGCTGGACAAGGGGCCGGACGCCTTTCGCGCCAGCCTGAACCAGAACCTTGTCCACTATTACACGATGGTCCACCTGCTGCGCGACAACCTGCGCGCGACGAAGGGCGCAATCGTCAATATCAGCTCGAAAACCGCGCTGACGGGGCAGGGGGGAACCTCGGCCTATGTGGCGGCCAAGGCGGCGCAGCTTGGCCTGACGCGGGAATGGGCGGTCGAGTTTCTGCCCGACGGTGTCCGCGTCAACGCGATTGTCGTGGCCGAGGTGATGACCCCGCTGTACCAACGCTGGCTGGACACACTGCCCAACCCGCAGGCCGCCGTGGCGGACATCACCGCGCGCATCCCCTTGGGCCAGAGGATGACCAGTGCTCGCGAGATTGCCGATTGCTGCGCCTTTCTGCTGTCTGACCGGGCCAGCCACATGACCGGGGAATGGTTGTTCCCGGATGGCGGCTATACACATCTGGACCGCTCGATCCAGGCGACGGGCGCGCAGTAGGGCGGACCACGCCGCACCGGTTCTTGCCCTGAACCGTCTTGCCGGTGGCCCCGCCGGGTGATTTGCGTCCCGCGGTGGCCGGGGGCGTTGCACCCCCCGGACCCCCCGCCCCCCTCTTGCCCCCTCTTCAAGTGGGGGGGACAAATTCCGTAGCGTCGTTCATGTTGGCAAAGAGGGATCAGCCACCTCCCGGCAACGACCGGGTCCGGCCATGAGGAGGAAAGCATGAGCGATACTCAGCAAACATTGGCAGCGCCTGCGGCGGTGTCGTCGGCGGCGCGTGACCGCGCCATTCATGTCGAGCAGTTGACCTGCACCATCGGCGCGGAACTGTCCGGTGTCGATCTGGGCGCGGCTGCGCGCGATGCGGATCTGCTGGCCGAAATCCGTGCCCATCTGCTGCGCCACAAGGTTCTGTTCTTCCGCGATCAGGATTTCAGCCGCGCCGATCACGTTGCCTTTGCCAGCCATTTCGGCCCGCTTGAGGATCATCCCGTCGCGGGCAGCGACCCCGACAATCCCGGTCTGGTGCGCATCTACAAGACGCCCGAATCGGCGAATGACCGCTATGAGAATGCCTGGCATTGCGATGCGACCTGGCGGGAAAAGCCGCCGATGGGCTGCGTGCTGCGCTGTGTCGAATGCCCGGATGTCGGCGGTGATACGATGTGGGCCAACATGGCTGTCGCCTATGACCGGCTGCCGGAACATATCAAGACCCGCATCGCCGGATTGCGCGCGCGGCACAGCATCGAGGCCAGTTTCGGCGCCGGAATGCCCATCGAAAAACGGCTTGCGCTGAAAGAGCAGTATCCCGACGCCGAACATCCGGTTGTCCGCACCCATCCCGAAACCGGTGAAAAAATCCTGTTCGTGAACGCCTTCACCACGCATTTCACGAATTTCCACACCGCCGAGAATGTGCGTTATGGTCAGGATTACGCGCCGATGGGCAGCCAGTTGCTGCACTATCTGATCAGTCAGGCGCAGATCCCCGAGTTTCAGGTCCGTTGGCGCTGGAAGCCGAATTGCGTGGCCTTCTGGGATAACCGGGCAACCCAGCACTATGCGGTGATGGATTATCCGCCCTGCCATCGCAAGATGGAACGCGCCGGCATCATGGGCGACGCCACTTTCTAGGCGCGCCTGCACCACACCAATCAGTAACGGAAGGAAGTAACCATGAACTTCATGGATGGATCCCTGTTTCCCGAAAACCAGGAAAAGCTTGTCATCACCTGCGCGCCCTATGGCCCGGAATGGGAGATGGATGATTTCCGCGAAGATATCCCGCTGACCATGGACGAACATGTCCAGAAGGCGGTCGATTGCTATAACGCCGGTGCCACCGTGCTGCACCTGCATGTCCGCGAAGAGGACGGCAAGGGTTCGAAGCGGCTGTCGAAATTCAACGAGTTGCTGTCTCGCCTGCGCGTGGCCGTGCCGGATATGATCCTTCAGGTCGGCGGCTCGATTTCCTTTGCCCCCGAGGGCGAGGGTGCCGAGGCGAAATGGCTCAGCGACGATACCCGTCACATGCTGGCCGATCTGGAGCCGACGCCCGATCAGGTGACGATCGCCATCAACACCAACCAGATGAACATCGTCGAACAGATGTGCCCGGCCGACATCGCGGGCACCTCGATCGCCGAACCGGCGCTGTATCAGGCCTATCGTGAAATGACCGTGCCCGCCGGCCCCGAATGGGTTGAAGAGCATATCCGCCGCCTGTCCGAAAAGGGCATCCAGACGCATTTCCAGCTTGCCAGTATCAGCCAGTTCGAAACGGTCGAGCGGATGATGCGCAAGGGTACCGCGAATGTGCCGCTGATCCTGACCTGGGTGTCCATCGGCGGCGGGTTTGACGCGCCGAACATCTATAACCTGGCGAATTTCGTCCGCGCGGTGCCTGACGGGTCAGTGCTGACGCTGGAATCGTCGATGCTGAACGTGCTGCCGATGAACATGATGGCCATCGCGATGGGTCTGCATGTCCGCTGCGGGATCGAGGATAATATCTGGCGTCAGGACCGTTCCGCCAAGATGGGCTCGGTCGAACAGATCGAACAGCTTGTCCGTATCTCGCGCGAGTTCGGTCGCGAGGTCGCCAACGGTCAGGAAGCGCGCCGCATCTATCGCATCGGCGAGTTCTACAAGAACGCCGACGAGACCCTGGCCCGCAACGGCTTTGCGCCCAACCGGGCACCCGGTCAGCGCGGTTTTCAGCAAGTCGCGGCCGAGTGATCTCATGTCACAGAGCACGACCATCCTGATCGTTCCGGGTCTGCGCGACCATGTGGACCTGCACTGGCAGACGCTGCTGGAAAAGCGCTTGCCGAATGTGGTCAGCGTTCCGCCCATGGGCCGCGAGGATCTGGACTGTGCCCGCCGTGTTGCCGCCATCGAGGCGGCAGCACGGTCGGTCAATGGCCCGATGATTGCCGTGGCCCATAGTGGCGGCTGTATCATGCTGGCCCATTGGCTGCGCCACACCACGCGCAAGCTGACCGGCGCGCTGCTGGCTACGCCGCCTGATTTCGAATCGCCGATGCCCAAGGAATACCCGTCCATCGACGAACTGGAGGCCGGGGGCTGGCTGCCGGTGCCGCGCGAGCGGATGCCGTTTCCAGCCATCGTCGCCGCCAGCCGCAACGACCCTCTGGGCAGTCTGGCCCGCATCACGGCCCTGGCGGACGACTGGGGCGCGCGGCTGGTCGATCTGGGCAAGGTCAAGCATCTGAACCCGGCTTCGGGTTTCGGTGACTGGCCAATGGCGGATCGTCTGATCGCCGAAATCGAGGAAAAGGCGCGGGCTCGCGCCTGACCCCTGCAAGAAAAGGAAAACCCATGGCCCAGATGTTCCGTGTCCACCAGCTTGGCGGTCCCGAAGTTCTGACACTTGAGAAGGCCGAGGTCGGCAATCCCGGTCCAGGCGAGGCGCGCGTGCGCCACAGCTATGTCGCTGTGAATTTCATCGATATCTATTTCCGGACCGGGCGCTATCCGATGCCGCTGCCCAACGGGCTTGGCTCGGACGCGGTGGGCGTGGTCGAAGCCGTGGGCGAGGGTGTCACCGACATTCGCCCCGGCGACCGCGTGGGCTATCTTCTTGGGCCGCAGGGGGCCTATTCCGATGTGCGGGTGATGCCCGCCGATGTGCTGATCCCGATTCCCGACGGGGTGACGGACAGCACTGCGGCGACGCTGATGATGCGGGGCATGACGGCGCAATACCTGTTCCGTCAGGTCTATCCGCTGCATGGCGGCGAGACGATCCTGTATCACGCCGCCGCCGGCGGTGTGGGCCTGATCGCCTGCCAATGGGCGCGGGCCCTGGGCGTGACGATGATTGGCACGGTCAGTACCGACGAAAAGGCGGAAATCGCCCGCGCCAATGGCTGCGCCCATGTCATCGTCACCGCGCGCGAGAATATCGCCGAACGCGTGCGCGAGATTACCGATGGCAAGGGTGTGCCCGTGGTTTACGACTCGGTCGGCAAGGACACGCTGATGGCCTCGCTGGACAGCCTGTCGCCGCGCGGTTCGCTGATCAGCAACGGCACATCATCCGGCCCGGTCGAGATCGACACGACGCTGCTGGCGGTCAAGGGTTCGATCTGGCTGACGCGCCCCGCCATGGTCCATTACGCCACCCCGCGCGCGCATATGCTGTCTATGGCGCGCGAGCTTTTCGATCTGGTCGAGGCTGGCAAGATCGTCAGCAAACCGGGGAAAATCTTTGATTTTGCCGACGCCGCCGAAGCGCATCGCGCGCTGGAAGGCCGCAAGACCGTCGGCTCGACCGTGCTGAAACTCTGACCGGTCCAACACGTCGCAGGAGGGGAAACATGCTTGGACAGATGATGCGGATGCCGCTGTTGATTTCGGCGCTGCTGACGCATGCCGAACGTCATCATGGCGAACGAGAGATTGTGTCGCGCAGGGTTGAAGGCGACCTGCACCGTTATCGCTATTGCGATCTGGGCGGTCGGTCGCGGCAACTGGCGCGGGCGCTGGACAAGCTGGGTATCCGGCAGGGCGACCGGGTGGGGACGCTGGCCTGGAACGGCTATCGTCACATGGAGCTGTATTACGCGGTGTCAGGATCGGGCGCGATCCTGCACACGATCAACCCGCGCCTGCATCCCGACCAGATCCTGTGGATCGCCGATCACGCCGGCGACCGGGTGTTGTTCTTCGATCTGACCTTCATGCCGCTGATCGAACAGATCGCGGGCCGCGCCAAGGGGATCGAGGTGTTCGTGGCCATGTGCGACCGCGACAGCCTGCCTGATTCCGGCCTGGTTCCGAACCTGATATGTCACGAGGATCTGATCGCAGCAGAGGCCGACGATTTCGAATGGCCCGAGCTTGACGAGAACGCGGCCTCGACGCTGTGCTATACCTCGGGCACGACCGGGCATCCCAAGGGGGTTCTTTACAGCCACCGCTCGGCAGTGCTGCATTCGCTGGCTTCGGCACAGCCTGACATGTTCAACCTGTCGGCGCGCGATGCGATCCTGCCGGTCGTGCCGATGTTCCATGTCAACGCCTGGGGGCTGCCCTATACGGCCTGCATGGTCGGGGCCAAGCTGGTCTTTCCGGGGCCATGGCTGGACGGCCAGTCCCTTCACCGCCTGATCGAGGACGAAGGCGTCACCATGTCGGCGGGCGTGCCGACCGTCTGGCAGGGGCTGCTGGCCCATGTGGAATCGACTGGCGGCGCGTTCAGTTCGATGCGCCGCACGATCATCGGCGGGGCGGCCTGCCCGCCGCAGATGATCCGCTCTTTTCAGGACCGCCACGATGTTCGCGTCATCCATGCCTGGGGCATGACCGAGCTTAGTCCGCTTGGCACAGTCTGCACGCCCAAGCCGGGGCAGGAAGGGCTGTCCGGGGACGCAATGCTGGCCCTTCAGACCAAGCAGGGCCGCATGCCCTTTGGAATCGACATGAAGATCACCGGTGCCTCGGGCAAGGAACTGCCCCATGACGGCGCGGCGTCGGGCGAGTTGCTGGTGCGCGGCCATTGGGTTGCGGGATCCTATTTCCGGCAGGACGCGGATGGCCCGCTGCAGGATGGCTGGTTCCCGACCGGCGACATCTCGACCATCGACGCGGATGGATTCATGCAGATCACCGACCGCAGCAAGGATCTGATCAAGTCCGGGGGCGAGTGGATCAGCTCGATCGACCTGGAAAACATCGCTGCCGCCCATCCGGGGGTGGCGCTGGCCGCCTGCATCGCCGTTCCGCATCCGAAATGGGATGAGCGCCCGGTACTGGTCCTGCAACGCCAGCCGGGGGCCGAAGAGGTGACGGCGAGCCAGATCCTTGACCTCTATCAGGGCAAGATAGCCCGCTGGTCCACGCCCGACGACGTGATCTTTATCGACGCGATGCCGGTCGGTGCCACCGGCAAGATCCTGAAGGCCGAACTCAGGGCCCGGTACCGCGACCATGATCTGACCAGCGCCAACACCTGACTTTCGCCAGGGAAGGAGACGACATGTGCTTTGAATTCAAAATCCCTGCATCACCGTCTGAACCCGCCAGCCTGCGCTTTGTCGGCCCGCCTTGCCAGAGGCTTGCTGCCGTCTGTGCGGCACGTCGGGCGCTTTACCATCCGGTGGCCGCCCCGTCAGGGCAGGGCAAGCCATCGTCAGACGGCGCGGACCCGACACTCCGGTCCGCGCCGTCGCCGGAAAATTCGCCGCGCGGCTAGCGCGAAAAACATGGACCGGTAATGGCCGGTCGTATTGGGGAGGAAAGATCATGAAATTGTCGATGCTTGCAGTTGTCGCCGCCTTGTCTGCCGGGACGGCCGGGATGGCCCTGTCCGACGAACTGCGGATCGGAATGGCCGCGCCCGAGAACACCCCCTGGGGTACGATCACGCATAAATTCGCGGACAAGGTCGCCGAACTGACCGGAGGTGAATTGACCGTCAGCGTCTATTTCAACAATGAACTGGGCGATGAACAGACCATGGCGCGGCAACTGGCGCGCGGGCGGCTGGATATGGCGGAACTGTCGAATGTCGCCTCGTCGCTGCTGGTGCCGGAATACGGGCTGCTGCTGTCGCCCTATGCCTTCGATTCGCTGAAGCAGGCTGATTGCGTGGCCGACGGCAATCTGGCCGAGACCTTTGGAGAGTCGTTCCGCAGCGCCGGCGCGGTTTTCCTGACCCCGGTTGAGGTCGGCAACATGACCATCATGTCGAAAACCCCGATCCGCACGCCCTCGGATCTGCAAAATGTCAAGATCCGCACCTCGCCCACGCAAAGCGACACCTATTTCATTCAGGCGGCGGGTGGCGCGGCGGTTCCTCTGGGAACGGCTGACAGCTTGCCTGCGCTGAAGACCGGGCAGGTGACGGCGCTGACCACGCCCATCGTGATCGGCGTGGCCGGGGGCTATGCCGCCGCTGCTCCGCAGGTGACACGCACCAATCACGGCCACCAGATCGGGACCATCCTGGTTTCGGCGCAGCGCTGGGACGGCCTGTCCGAGGAAAACCGCGCCGCCCTGACCGAGGCCGCCAAGGTCTTTGTCGAACTGCGCCCGCTGATGCGCGAGACCGAAGAGGCCATGCTGAAAAAGGTCGCGGAATCGGGCGGTAACGTCGTCGAGCCCACCCCGGACGAGATGACCCAGTGGAAGGCGCTTGCCCCCGAAGTCCGCGAACGCATGATGGCCGATATCGGCGGAAATTCCGTCGCGATCTGGGATGCAATCGAGGCTGCCAAAGCCACTTGCGGACAATAGGAGGGCGGCGACGATGAGGACCGTCCTTTCCGTCCTGCAATTCCTTGAATCCACGCTTGCGACACTGGCTTATGTCGGTGTCGGAGGTATGCTGATCGCCGATGTCCTTGGACGCGAACTGTTCGGTGTGTCGATCCTTGGCCTGCAAAAGCTGGCGATCTATGCCGCCATCGTCGCCGGTTTCGTCGGCCTTTCGCTGGCGACTGCGGCCAATGTGCATTTGCGGCCCGAGGTGTTCGACCGGCTGGTTCCGCCGCATTATGACGGCCTTGCCAACCGCATCAGCGATGGCTTCGCCGCGCTGTTCTTTGCCGGTCTGGGTGTGATCGCCATTCGCTTTGTCATGCAGTCGGCCGATGTGGGCGACAAGGCCGCCATTTTCTATTTCGTGCTTTGGCCGATCCAGATTGTCATGCCCTACGCGTTCTTTTCTTGCGCCTTCCGGCATCTGGCCTTCGCCCTCCGCCCGGACCTGAAGCCGAGGGGAGAAGCGAAATGATCTGGCTTTTGCTGCTTTTCATTCTGGTCCTTCTGGCCCTGCGTCAAAGCGCTGTGGTCATTCTGCTGTTCATGACCGGCTTTGTGCATCTGGTCTGGGGCGACGGCCATGTGGAATATCTGGTCGAGGACATGTGGGTCAGTCTGGACAATGACCTGATGCTGGCCATCCCGATGTTCCTGATTGCCGGTAATATCATGACCCGCGGTTCCATCGCGCGGCGTCTGATTCACATCACCACGCTGATGACCGACCCGATGCCCGGAGGGCTGGGTGTTGCCGCGATCCTCAGTTGCGCAATGTTCGCGGCGATCAGCGGCTCGTCTCCGGTGACGCTGATGGCGGTGGGGGCGATCCTTTATCCTGCGCTGATCGAGAATGGTTATTCCAAACGCTTCGCGATGGGGGCCATTACCTCGGGCGGGACACTGGGGATCATCATTCCGCCGTCGATTCCGCTGATTGTCTATGGTCTGGTGACGGAACGGTCCATTGCCGACCTGTTTCTGGCCGGTATCGGGCCGGGCATCCTGCTGACGGCGGTGCTGGCCGGCTACGGGTTGTGGATCAACCGCAAGCGCCCGGCGCGTCCCTTCAACCGCCCGGAACTGGTCAAGGCCCTGCGCGAGGGGATCTGGGCGATGATGTTGCCCGTGATCCTGCTGGGCGGGATCTATTCGGGCTATTTCTCGCCGACCGAGGCGGCGGCCGTGGCCCTGGCCTATGGTCTGCTGGTCGAGATGTTCATCCACCGCGAACTGGACCTGCGCGGCTTTCACGCGACCATCATCGACGCGGCGCGGATGCTTGGCATGCTGTTTCCGATCATTGCCGTCGCGCTAAGCCTGAAATCGGTCCTGACGATTGAACGCGTCCCGCAGGAAATCGCCACCTGGGTCACATCCATGACTGACAGCCGCATCGCCTTTCTGCTGGCGATCAACCTGATGCTGCTGGTGGTGGGCTGTTTTCTGGACGTCGTATCGGCCATTGTCATCCTGGCCCCGTTGTTGCTGGTTCCGGCCATGGCATACGGGATCGATCCGATCCATCTGGGCATCATCATGGTGGTCAACCTTGAAATCGGCTTCCTGACGCCGCCCATCGGGATGAACCTGTTCGTTGCCATGTCGGTTTTTCGTGAAACCTTCCGCGAGATCTGCATCTCGGTCCTGCCCTTCATCGCGATCATCATCGCCGTGTTGATGGTGGTGGCTTTCGTGCCGCAGATATCGCTGTTCCTCTTGTAACAGGCGCCGCCGAAAAAGGAGCCCGCCATGAATACCCCCCTGACCGCGCGTGCGACCACCCTGTCGCGCGGCCTGATGCTGGCCGTGCTGGTGGCGGCCTCGGCTCGGTTCCTGTCCGATCATTACGGAGCGCCGGCGATGCTGCTGGCGCTTCTGATTGGCATGGCCTTCAACTTTCTGGCCGAGAACCCGCTTTGCGCGCCGGGGATCGAGATGGCGTCGAAAACGCTGCTCAGGGTCGGGGTGGCGCTGCTGGGGTTCAGGCTCAGCTTTGCCGACCTGTCGGCGCTTGGGATGAAATCCTTTCTGACCGTCACCGGGTTGATGGCGCTGACTATCGGCTTTGGCGTGCTGGCCGCCCCGCTTCTGGGGCGGCGCTGGCGGTTCGGCCTGCTGACCGGCGGTGCGGTGGCGATTTGCGGGGCCTCGGCGGCGCTGGCCATTTCGGCGGTGCTGCCACGGCACAAGCAGCTTGAAGAGGACACTCTGTTCACCGTCGTGGCCGTAACCACCCTGTCCACGCTGGCGATGATCCTGTATCCGGTGCTGTTTCAGATGCTGGGAATGAACGACACTCAGGCGGGCTTCCTGATCGGGGCGACCGTCCATGACGTCGCGCAGGTGGTCGGCGCGGGCTATTCCATCAGTGACGATGCGGGCAATATTGCCACCATCGTCAAGCTTCAGCGCGTGGTGATGTTGCCCGTGGTGCTGCTGGCGGTGATCATGGTGTCGGGGCAGGGCAAGGCAGGCAGCATCAGCCTGCCGGGTTTTGTCATCGCCTTTTTGGCCTGTTTTGCGATCAACAGCACCGGCTATGTGCCCAAGCCCTTCACTGACCTGTCCGTCGCGGCGTCGCAATGGCTGTTGCTGATCGCGATTTCGGCCCTTGGCGTCAGAACCTCGCTGGCCGCCTTGTTCAGCCTTGGCCCGCGCCACCTTGCGGTGATCGGGGCCGAGACGCTGTTCCTGCTGCTTATGGCGATGGTTGCAATCACCTATATCTGAGCGTGAGCCGGCGGCGGAGTCCGGTCAGTCCTGGGTCGCTGCGCCGGTATCCTCTGCATCGTCAGCCTCGGCTGTGGGTGACAGCCCCTCGGGGCGACCGACCAGAACAAAGCGCAGATCGCCGGAACGCAGCAGCCGTTGGGCGACGCGGTGAACATCGTCGCGGGTGACGGCATCGATGCGGGCGTTGCGGGTGTTCACATAGTCGATGGGCAAGCCGATCAGTTGCATCCCTGACATGATCGAGGCGATCTTGCGGTTGCCGTCAAAGCGCAGAGCATATTCGCCGGTCAGATAGGTCTTGGCGTCGGCCAGTTCCTGATCGCTTACGCCGTCGGCGGCGATGCGGTCCCATTCCTGACGGATCAGGCCCAGAGCCTCGGGCACCCCGGCGTTGGAAATTGCGCTGCCGCCCTGCCATGTCCATCCGTAAAGGCCCGTGGCCAGCCCGGTGCCGATGCCATAGGTCAAGCCGCGCTTTTCGCGCAATTCGTCCATCAGGCGCGAACTGAAGCCACCGCCGCCAAGGATGTGGTTGGCCAGATAGGCGGCGAAATAGTCGGGGTCGTCGATGGGCAGGCCCGGCCCGGCAAAGCTGACGATGGTTTGCGGGCTGTCCCAATCGATGACGGTGACGCCGCCCTCCAGTTGAAGTTCAGCCTTTTCGGGCAGGGGCGCGGTGCCGGTTTCTGGCAGGCCGCCCAGAACCTTGTCCAACATCTTGCCCAGTTCTTCGGGGGTGATGTCGCCTGCCGCGCCGATCAGCACCCGGTCGCGGGCCAGCACCCGGTTCTTGGCGGCGATCAGATCCTTGCGGGTCAGCCGGGCCAGCGTGTCCTGCGTGCCGTTGATGGAACTGCCATAGGGATGATCCCCCCATGCCTGCTGCGCCATTTCCTTCGCGGCGATGGATTGCGGCTCGGTTGCCTCGGACCGGATGATCGCCTCGACCTGTGCGCGCACGCGATTGACCGCGCTGTCGTCAAACCGCGGCTGGGTCAGCGCCAGCGCCAGCAGATCGGCGGCCTGATCGCGGTTTTCAGTCAGCGCCTGAAAGCCGACGTCCAACGAATCGTCATTGACGTCGAAACTCAGCCTTGCGCCCAGATCCTCCAGCGCCTGCGCGAAATCGGTCGAGTCCAGCTTGCCCGCCCCTTCTTCCAGCGTGGCGGTCATCAGGTTGATCGCCCCGCGCTTGTCGGGGGCATCCAGACTGGCACCACCCTTGAAATCAAGGCTGAAGGCCGTGAACGGGATCGAGTGATCCTCGACCAGCCACGCCTTGATGCCGCCGGGCGACGTGACCTGCTGGATGTCGATGGCATGGGCCGGAACCGCGAGGGTGGCGAAAAACAGCGCGATGGCGGCACGGATCATTGTTGCACCTCGGTGGCCGGGGCCTGGATGGGGCGGTTCATGGCCGCCGGTTGGGGTTCGGTCTGGTTTTCCTGCGGCGCAGGCAGCAGCCATCCGGTGACGGTCGCCTTGTTGTCGATCAGTTGTTGCGCGGCGGTCCGTACCTCATCCGCCGTGACCGAGGACAGGATGTCGGGCCAGTCGTTCACATCCTCGATCGTCAGGCCGGTGGACAGGCCCTGCCCATAGTCATAGGCGCGGCCATGGGCGGAATCGCGGGCATAGATGCGGGCGGCGCGGATGCGGGTCTTGACCCGTTCCAGATCCGCCTGGGCGGGGCCGCTGGCCGCGAAACTCGCCAGCGCCGTATTCAGCAGATCTTCGGCCTGCGGCGGGGTGACATCCTGCGCGGGAACCAGTGACAGCACGAAAGTTGTCGGATCGACCGACAGCCCGTCATAGCCCGCGTTGACCCACAGCGCCTTGCCCGGCAGCGCCAATTCGCGCCCCAGAACCGAGGTCTGCATCGACCCGCCCAGCAATTCCGCCAGCACCGTCAGGATTGCGGCGGGCTTTTGGTCGCCAGGATTGCGTTCGGGCACCAGATAGCTGCGGATCATCGTCGGCTGGGCGACGCGGGCATCCTGCATCTGCATCCGGCGCGGGGACTGCTGCGCGGGTTCCTGCGGCCGGACGCGCGGCGCGGCCTCGCCGCGCGCGGGGATCGGGCCATAATATTTCGCGGCCAGCTCATGGGCCTTTTCAGGCGTCACATCGCCGGCGAGGATCAGCACCGCCTCGTTGGGCGAATAGTGGTCGTCATACCACTTGATCGCATCCTCGCGCGTCAGCCCCATCATTTCCTGCCGCCAGCCGATGACCGGGCGGCCATAGGGGTGGTTATAGAACTGCACTGCGTTGCGTTCCTCGGCGAACAGCGATCCGGGGTCGCTGTCGGTGCGCTGCGCGCGTTCCTCCAGCACGACCTGCCGCTCGGCCTGCCAGTCATCCTCGCCGATTCGCAGATTTTGCATCCGGTCCGATTCCATCTCCATGATCAGGGGCAGGCGGTCGGCGGCAATGCGCTGGAAATAGGCGGTATAGTCGTAAGAGGTAAAGGCGTTGTCCATGCCGCCATTGGCGGTCACGGTTTTCGACAACTCGCCCGGAGCCATCTTGTCCGTGCCCTTGAACATCAGATGTTCCAGATAATGCGCGATCCCCGACTTGCCCGGCACCTCGTCGGCCGATCCGATCCGGTACCAGACCATCTGCACGATGACCGGGGCGCGATGATCTTCGATCACCACGGTTTCCAGACCGTTCGGCAGGGTGAAATGGCTGACACCCTCGGGCATCTCGGCCAAGGCAGGCAGAGCCATCAGGGCAAGCGCGGCAGACAGGGCAAGGCGACGCATGGGGTGAACCTCCGGTTACTTGCGCGGAAATCTGACCTGCAAGGCGATCATGCGCAACCCGCCCTCGCGGCATTGTGTGGCGCGGGACGACCGGGCCGCGATCCGCTGATCACGGGGCCGGGGTCAGCCGGATGGGCAGGCTGGTCGGGCCATGGGCCTGAATGCCGGTTTTCCAGCGGACCGGGCCGTCAGGCGCGATCCCGCTTGTGCGGGCCAGCAGCGCGGTGAACAGGATCTCCATGTTCAGCCGGGCCAGATTGTTGCCAAGGCAGACATGGGGGCCCGCGCCAAAGGCCAGATGCAGGTTTGGCTTGCGGGCGATGTCAAAGCGGTTGGCATCCGCGAAAGCCTGCGGGTCGCGGTTGGCGCTGGCATAAAGCAGGCCGAATTTCGTGCCCTGCGGCCAGTCCTGCCCGCAGATTGTCAGATCCTGCGCCGCATAACGGTGAAAGAACGGCAAAGGCGCGGCAAAGCGGAACATTTCCTGAATCGCCCCCGGCATCAGCGCGGGATCGGCGCGCAAGGCGGTCATCTGGTCAGGATGGGTCAGCAGCGCCACCAGCCCGTTTCCAAGCGCGTCGATGGTCGAGCCGTGGCCCGCGTGTAAAAGCTGCATGATGGTGGCGATCAGTTCGTCATGGGCAAGCTGGCCGCCGGTCTCGGGGGCGATCAGCGCGCTGATCAGATCATCGCGGGGGCGCTCGTGGCGGTCGCGATACAGATCCTCCAGCAGGTCATGAAACAGCCGCGTGGCCCGTTCGGCGCGGGCCTTCCTTTCGGGCGTGCGGTCGATGTCGAAATAGCTGACCACATCCTCGGACCAGCGGGTCATCTGCCCCGCCAATGCCGGATCGGTGCCGATCAGATGGCCGATCACCTGCCCCGGCAGGTCGGCGGCCAGATCGGCGATGAAATCGATCCGTCCTTGCGGGATCAGCCGGTCCAGCGCCGCGTCCACATAGGCAGTGATCCAGCCGCGCAGCCGCTCCAGCCCGGAACGGGTGAAGAACGGGAATACCGCGCGGCGCAGGCGGTCGTGATCGGGTCCGTCGATTTCCAGCATCGAGCTTTGCACGAACCGTTCATGAAACGGCATGTCATGAAAATTCGCCTCTATCTGCATCTGCCGCAACTGATCCGGCGAGGCAAAGGCGGCGGCGCTGCGGACCATGCGGCGGTCGGCGGCTATGGCCTGCACATCGTGCATCCGTGCAGCCAGATGCCCGCCGAACCGGGGCCAGAAGGGCAGGCCCGGCATGTCGCGCAGGTCCGCATAGGCGGGCCAAGGGTTTTCGCCAAAGCCGGGATCGGTGACGGGCAGGTCGGCGATCATTCCTCGTCGGGGCCGGCGGGGGCCGCAGGCGTCCGCGCGCCCGCCCGTTGCCAGCGCAACTGCTCGGCATAGGCGTCCAGTGCCATGGGGCGATAGCTGCGCATATAGACATCGGTATGGGCCATCACCTCAAGCGGGCCACGCGAATGGCGCGACCGCCAGCGGGCATCCTCCAGCGCCAGTCTGGCCCGGATTTCCGGGTCATTGCCCGCGCGCGAGGCATAGGCCACCAGCGCCTGATCCGATGCCGAAATACCGCTATCGGCCAGCGCCGCCGGGTTGCCGCCCAGGGCACCCACGGCATCGGCCAAGGGTGTCGGATCGGTGATATTGCTGCCTCCGGGCGTCGGTGCGGGCAGCATGGCCAGATCGGGAGGCATCGACAGGGGGCGGGTCGGCAGGATCGCGAATTCGTCCGGGCTGGTAGAGCCGGCGTTCAGGTTCGTCAGCCTGTCGCTGCCGCTGCAAGCCGTCAGACCCGCCAGCGCAACCATGCCGAATATCAGCGCAAATGCCCGCATGCCCCAGTCCTTTTATTTTATCGTTCCGGCCCGTTCTAGCGTCATTTTCCGGCCTCGTCACGGGTCTTGTCGCCGATGGCGGATGGCTGCCCGTCCGGCGGCGTGGCGCGGGGCTTGCGTTTTGCGCGCTTGCCCGGTTTCGCGGGCGCTGCCTGCGGCACCAGCACCAGACCGATGGCCCCCGCGAAAATTGCGATGTCAGCGACGTTGAAGCTGTAGGGATTATGCATGCCGGGCAGCGACATGTTCAGGAAATCGGCCACTGCGCCATAGGTCAGCCGGTCGATCACATTCCCCAGTGCCCCGCCGATCAGCGTTCCGGCGGCGATCTGCACGATCCGCCCCGCCGCCGAACGCCAGACCCAAATCCAGACCCAGCCCGAAATCGCCACCGCCACCGCGATCAGCACCCCTCGCGTTACTTCGGTGTCCGAGGCCATGAGTCCGAAATTCATCCCCTGATTCCACGCCATGCGCAGGTTCAGCCAAGGCGGAAAGACGTCGATGGCGCGCACACGGTCCAGTTGCAACACATGCACGACCCAATATTTCAGCGCCTGATCCAGCAGGATGATCACCGCCGCTATCCAGCCTGTCAGCCGCATATTCGCGCGGGCAGGGGGCTTTGGCTTGCGTACCCGTTTGGGCTTGTCCGCGCGCGGCTTTTCCGGACGCGGTTTGTCGGCACGGGGGGCCGGGGGAAGGGGCAATTCGCGTTGCATCAGTGTCTGAAATGCCGTTGGCCGGTAAAGACCATGGCCAGCCCCAGCCGGTTGGCCGCCTCGATTACCTCGGCGTCGCGCATCGATCCGCCCGGCTGGATCACCGCCTTTGCGCCCGCCTCGGCCAATGCCTCGATCCCGTCGGCAAAGGGAAAGAACGCGTCCGATGCGACGGCGGCGCCGATGGTCGGCGGTCGGGGCAGCCCAAGCGCCTGCGCCATGTCCTCGGATTTGCGCCGCCCGATGCGGGTGCTGTCCACCCGGCTCATCTGGCCCGCGCCGATGCCCACCGTGGCCAGATCGCGGGCATAGACGATGGCGTTGGATTTCACATGTTTGGCTACGGACCAGGCGAACAGCATGTCGGCCAGCTCTGCCTCCGAGGGCTGGCGCAGGGTCACGATCTTCAGCGCGTCGCGGGCCACATGGCCATTGTCGCGCCCCTGCACCAGAAACCCGCCCGCTACCTGCCGGACGGCCATGCCGCCCGCGCGCGGATCGGGCAGCCCGCCCGTGGTCAGCAGACGCAGGTTCTTCTTCGCGGCAAAGACGCGCTTTGCGTCGTCATCGGCATCGGGGGCGATCACCACTTCGGTGAAGATTTTCACGATCTCTTCGGCGGTCTCGCCGTCCAGCGGCTGATTCAGTGCCACGATCCCGCCAAAGGCCGAGGTCCGGTCGCAGTCGAAGGCCCTGCGATAGGCGTCGATGGCCGTCGCGCCGCGCGCCACACCGCAGGGATTGGCGTGTTTGACGATCGTGCAGGCTGGCCCTTCGGCGGGGGCAAATTCCGCCACCAGTTCAAAGGCGGCATCGGTGTCGTTGATATTGTTGTAGGACAGTTCCTTGCCTTGCCATTGCGTCGCGCTGGCGACTCCGGGACGGGCATCGCCGGTGACATAGAAGGCGGCGTCCTGATGCGGGTTCTCGCCATAGCGCAGCCCCTGCGCCAGCGTACCCGCAAAGGCCCGGCGGCGCGGGGTTTCCTCGCCCATGGCCTGCGCCATCCAGGTCGAGACGGCGGCGTCATAGGCCGCTGTGCGGGCATAGGCGATCTGCGCCTGCCGCTGCCGGAACCCGAATGTGGTGTGATCCTGATTTGCGTCCAGCTCGGCCAGCAGCGCGCCGTAATCCTGCACATCCACGATGACGCTGACAAAGCCGTGGTTCTTGGCCCCCGCGCGGATCATGGCCGGGCCGCCAATGTCGATATTCTCGATGCAATCGGCATAATCCGCGCCTCTGGCGACGGTTTCCTCGAACGGATAGAGGTTCACCACCAGCAGATCGATGGGGCCGATGCCATGCGCCTGCATCGCGGCCAGATGCTCGTCATTGTCGCGCAGGGCCAGCAGGCCGCCATGAACGGCGGGGTGCAGCGTCTTGACGCGACCGTCCATCATCTCGGGGAAACCGGTGACATCGGCGACATCCTTGACGGTCAGCCCCGCCTCGCGCATGGCCTTCGCGCTTCCGCCCGTAGACAGGATCTCGATCCCGCGCGCCGACAGGCTGCGGGCGAAATCAATCAGCCCGGTCTTGTCGGAAACCGAGATCAGCGCGCGTTTCAGGGCGATAGGATGGGACATGTCTGGGCCTCGCATCGGGATCTGCCGCTGAACTAGCGCCGCTTGGCCCGAAGGTCCAGCACCCCGCGCATCAATCCGCCGCCGGGCCTGCCATTGCCGGCCGCTTCGTGCGGTGCCGGTGCCGGATGTCGAGGGTCCGCGCGCAGGCCCATGCCGGGGGTCCGGGGGATGCAATCCCCCCGGCCACCGCGGGACGCAATCCTTGCGGCGGTGACGTTTCGCAAACCTCCCCCGCGCAAACCTCCCCCGCAACGTGCAAATTCCCACCTGATCGAGCAGCACGTTCTCAGCGGATCAATCGGACAGTCTTACCAGAACTGCCCGGTCAATCGAGCAGACAAGCCACCCTTCGCCGCGTCATGCCCGAAGGTCAGCTATGTGGGACTTTGCTGCCGTTCGCTTCTCAAAATTAAATGGCCGCACGTTCAGAAGCAAATCAGCAACCCCCTACTTTGCTGGCAATGTGGACACGAAGTCCCGACCGCGCCCGATCCATCGAGCTAGCCCGAATTATGCATGAGGAGTTGGTGAGACTGGCTTAACTACTTGAAGAGCTGTAGTTTTATGGTTCCTACACCCAAAGCCGCAGTTCTTCAGGATGCCGAGCCTCACCATGGATGTTTCTACACCCTCTCGTCTGTGTTTGTCACCGGTCAATGGCAAGCAGGTCCTGCTC
>NZ_JBKEBL010000201.1:0-10541 GCF_047973135.1 Paracoccus sp. (in: a-proteobacteria) | reverse complement strand
TGGATTGCGGCTGGCGCACCATCACGCGGCTGACCGGGGCGTTCTGTGCGTGGCGCAGGATACGTTCCTCGTCAAAGGAATAGATGCCGCAGGAATGGCCCTTGCCGCCGACCTCGTAGATCTGGCGTACCTTGGCAAGCGCGTCGTCGAAATCCTTCGCGCGGTACAGCGCCATCGTCACCGACAGCTTTTCCTTGCTGAAGAAATGATCCTTGCCGATCTCGTCCTGTTCCACCATCAGGAACTTGCGATCCTCGGGCAGGTCAAAACCGGCGAAATCGGCGATGACCTTGGCCGCAACGGCGACGGTTTCGATGCGGCGGCTGCCATCCTCTTTCCACAGCGCCTTTTTCAGCAGATCTTTTTCCTCGGGGCTGCACAGATGACCGCCTTCGGCGATCAGCGCATCGCACATCCTGTCATAGACCGCATCGACGATGACCAGATTGCCATCCGCCGAACAGCCCGAGCCGAAATCCGACATCTTGGACTGGCGGCTGTTGGCGGCGGCTTCGGCGATATCGGCGGTCTCGTCGATGACCATGGTGGAATTGCCCGCGCCCACCCCATAGGCAGGTTTGCCGCTGCTATAGGCCGCATGCACCATCGGCTTGCCGCCAGTGGCCAGCGTCAGATCCGCCTGTGCCATCAGATAATTGGTCATCGGAATCGAGGGCGTGGTCACGCATTGGAACAGATCCTCGGGCGCGCCGACCAGCTTGCAGGCGTGGCGCATGACATTGACCATCTCGTTCGTGGTGGCCTTGGCGCGCGGATGGGGCGAAAAGATCACCGCGTCCCTGCATTTGGCCGCATAGATGCCCGTAACCGGCGGGGTCAGTTCGGGGTTGGTCGTCGGGATCAGCGATGCGATGACACCGGCGGGCTTGGCGATCTTGGTCAGGCCCTTTGCCTTGTCTTCCTCGATCACACCGACCGATTTGCCGCGCAGCGCGTCGCGCAGGACGCCCAGCACCTTGAACCGCTTGCCGCCGCGGCCCGCGCGGTCGCCGATGCCGCTTTCGTCCACGCCCATCTGCGCGATGCGCACAAAGGTCTTTTCGTTGCCCGCATGCCATCCGATCGCGCGGGCCAGCCGGTCCACCTGATCCTGATCCCAATCGGCGATCTGGTCCATCGCCTTGCGGGCGCGGGCGATCATCTCGTCAACGGATGCGATTTCTTCCGGGGTTATTTCACGTGCCATGTCATTCCTCCTGAGAATATGTCTGGGGTCACGCCGGTTGCTGGTTGCGGCGGCGCTGACCGTCAAAGACGGTCCGGGCGGCCTCAAGGCAGTTCGCGGCATGTTTCTGCGCGCCAAATTCCGCCATCCGGGCGGCATGCGGCAATTCGATGGACAGGGGCAGATCGGGGAACAGATAGTTGATCGCCGAAAAGTCGATGGCCCCCTCGCCCGGATACAGCCTGCCGTCGCGGGCGATGGCGATCATGTCGTCCCTGGTATAAGCCAGATCGCCCGCGTCGCAGATATGCATGAAGTTGATCCACTCGGCCGGGGCGCGTTCCAGTGCGAACAGCGGGGCCTTGTTGAAATGCATGTACAGCGTATCGACCAATACACCCTGATTTCGCCGTCCCGTCCGTTCCAGAATGTCCAGCACTTCCTCAAGCGTGGTCAGCCGCGAAAAGGCGGGAAATTCCAGATTGGCGGTCAGGCCGAAAGGCGCGGCCAGATCGCAGATTTCGGCAAAGGTCTCGACCACGAAAGAGCGGTCGTTGCGCACATCGGTCCATGCCGAACAGATCAGATGTTTCGCGCCCAGTTCCGCCCCGGCCTCGAAGGCGGGCAGAAACTGTTTCGGATCCAGCCCGCGCAGGATGCGCATCAGTTCGATGTCAAAGCATTTCAGCCCGGTCTCGGCCAGCGCCCGCTTCGTGTCGCGGATGATCTGCGGCGCGCAGGGGTCGATGTCGGGTTCCCCCGCCACGCCCAGATGATACAGGCGATAGCTGGCGTATTCATAGCCCGCTGCAGCGGCAATATAGGTCTGTTCGGGGGGCGTGACGCCCGGCACGGTCAGATAGGACAGGGAATATTCGTGGCTCATGCCGCGTCCTCCGCACGGTCCCAGGGCGGGGCGGGCACATGGCTGGCGCGGCCGGGCAGCGGGCGGGCCAGCAGCGCCTCGGCCCGCGCAACGGGCGCGGCCAGCGACTGCCAGTCAATGCCGGTATCCAGCCCCATCTGCGCACAGACAAAGGCTGCGTCCTCGGTCGCGATATTGCCGGTCGCCTTGGGCACAAACGGGCAGCCGCCCAAACCCCCAAGCGCTGCGTCGAAAATCCGCACGCCCGCGTGCAAGCCGGCGACCATATTGGCGATGCCAAGGCCGCGCGTGTCATGCAGATGCAGCGAAAGCTGAACCTCGGGTGCGATCTCGCCGCGAAGCCGGGTGCACAGGTCAAAGACCTGACGCGGATTGGCCAGCCCCGCCGTATCGGCGATATTGATTTCCTGCACCCCAAGCCCCGAGAAGTCGCGGGCAATGTCGGCCACGCGGTTCGGATCGATCTTTCCCTCGAACCCGCAGCCAAGCGCCGACTGGATGCCCGCACGCACGGCGATCCCCTCGGACAGCGCCTTTTCGATGGTCGGGATGATCGCGGCGCGGGCTTCGTCCACGCTGCGATTGGTGTTCTTGCGCGAATGCGTTTCCGAAGCCGAGACCGAAATCGACAGGTGCCGCACATTTACGGCAAGGGCGCGATCCAGCCCCGCCTTGTTCAGCACCAGCGCGGAATAGACGACGCCCGGTCGGGATATGATGCGTGCAAACAGCTCGTCCGTGTCGGCCATCTGCGGCACCCATTTGGGATGGACGAACGACCCGACCTGAATGCGGCGCAGGCCCGCATCTTCCAGAGCGGCCAGAAAACCCAGTTTTTCGTCGATGGAAAACACGCGCGCTTCATTTTGCAGCCCGTCGCGCAAAAATTCGTCTTCAATCAGAATATTACCGGGAAATCCGTACATGTTTCCGCCCCCCTTCGATGACAAGACGGAAGATAGGGGCGGGGATAACTTGCGGCAAATGATCGTTTTTGCCATAATGCAAACATAATGTTAATTTTGGTGGGACAATGCTGACCCTGAGGCAGATCGAGGTGATCCGCGCCATCACCGTAGCGGGCACTGTCAAGGGCGCTGCGGAATTGCTGAACGTCTCTGCCCCCGGCATCAGCCGGCTGATGAAGCATACCGAAAGCCAGCTTGGCATCCGGCTGTTTTCACGTATCCATGGCCGCTATTCCCCCACGGACGAGGCGCGCGACATCTTTGCGCAGGTGACGGCAGTGTTCCAGTCGGTCGAGAACCTGCAATATTCGATTGAAACCCTGCGCGCGGGCGGCGGGCGCGTGGCGGCCTTTGCGGCAGTGCCATCCATCGCCCATCACGTGTTTCCGCAGGCCATCCGGCAATTGCGCGCGCAGTTCCCCGATCTGCATCTCAGCCTGAACACGATCAAGATCGAAGAAGCGATCGACTATCTGCTGCTGCGCAAGGGCGAGGTCGCGATGCTCAGCTACAAGCTGGATCATCCGGGCCTGACGATGCAATTGCTGTACAGCGGCAGGCTGGTCGCGATCCTGCCACAGTCGCACCGGCTAAGCGACGCGCCCTCTGTCTCGGTCAACGATCTGCTGCACGAGCCGCTGATCGGTGTGCAACCCGACGATCCCTATGGCCGCATCCTGGCCGAACCGTTCCGCCAATACGGGCTGACGCCGGAATTTTCCGTTCAGGCACGCACCGGCCAGATGATCGCCACGCTGGTCGGTCAGGGGTTGGGCGTGTCTATCATGGACGAGTTGTCGCTTGCCGGGCCGATCCGCTATCCGGGCATCGCCATCCGCCCGATTGCCGAGCCGACCAGCTTTCGCGCCTATGCGGCCTTCAACGCCGATCAGCCGCGTTCGATCTTTGCCGACCGTCTGGTCGAACTGATCAAGGCCGAGATGACGGCGGTTTCCGCCCCGCGCGCAAGAAATTAACCTGATGTTTGGCGTGGTGGATAATTCGATAGTATGCGTTAAGAACGTTCCGTACTAAATGCGGGTCAGACAAGCGGGGCTTTTGCCATGACCAAGACCATCTATATTCTGAACGGCCCGAACCTGAACCTTCTGGGCAAGCGGCAACCTGAAATCTATGGTGCCGAAACGCTGGAGGATGTCCGCCTGGCGGCCGAAAAGGTCGCTGCGGAATTCGGCCTGTCGGTCACGATGCTGCAATCCAATCACGAGGGGCAGATCGTGGACTGGGTCCACGAAGCGCGTGAACAGGCGGCGGGAATCATCATCAATCCCGGCGCGCTGACGCATACCTCGGTCGCGATCTTGGATGCGCTGAACGCGTTCGAAGGCCCGGTTTTCGAGGTGCATATCAGTCAGGTTCACAAACGCGAATCGTTCCGCCACCATTCCTATGTCAGCCTGCGGGCCGACGGAGTCATGGCCGGCTTCGGGATCGAGGGCTATGCCCTTGCCATGCGCCGGATGGGCAGCCTGCTGGGCTGATCCCGTCAGGCTGCGTTGTATTCGCGCAGCGCCATGGGGCTGAGGATCGCGCGCAGGATCGTGTTGGTCACGCTGTCGCGCAACCCCAACTGCCCGCTGTCCGAAAACAGCTCGGGGCCGAAACCGACGCTGAAGGTGATCCGGTTCGAGACGTTGTAAAAGCTCATGGCCGACATGGTCCAGTGCAGTTCCAGCGGTTCCAGCCCGGCGCGAAACGCCCCCGCCCGGACGCCCGCGCCATAGATTTCATCGACCTTTTCGACCGCGCGCAGGTTCAGCGCCCTGATTCGCGCCGAGCGTTCCAGAAACGTGCCGTTATGGATGTTCTCGATGGCGATCATGCGCACGAAATTCGGGTTCTCGCGGTGAAAGTCAAAGGTGTATTCGATCAGCCGCGTCATCGCCTGAACCGGGTCCAGCCCTTCCAGCTCCAGTTCCCATTCCCCGGCCCGGACACGTTCATATTCCGATTCCAGCGCAGCCTGATACAGGCCCTCTTTGTCCTTGAAATAGTAATAGATCATGCGTTTGGACGTGGCGGTCTGGCGCGCGATCTCGTCCACCCGCGCCCCGGCCAGTCCATGAGTCGCAAAATGCTGCACCGCGATTCGCAGAATATCGGCCTTTACCGCCTCTGGATCCTGTTTCCACCCAGTTCTGCGCGCGTCCTTGGCCACGGAATTTTCCTGCATTTGTTAGCTGTTCGCCCCTTGATAGCATAAAATGTACGAATTGGAACAAAAACTATTTGGCAGAATTAACCGGCTCGTATATTTTAATGTCAGCAGCCGGGCAGGAGGATTCGGCAGCACCACCCATTCCTGAGGAGGAATTACTTTGAACCGTAGAATTTTTGTCGCAGTCGCCGCCGCTGCGCTTACTGCCATGCCCGCTTTTGCGCAGGATTATCCCGCCAAGGAAATTCAGGGGATCATCCAGTGGGGGGCCGGCGGTTCGACCGACACCGTGATGCGCACCGTCACCCCTCATGCCGAAGAGGTTCTGGGCGGCAAGGTCATCATGAAGAACATGACCGGCGGTGTCGGCGCCATCGCGACCAAATTCGTCTACGCCCAAAAGGCCGATGGCTACGCCCTGCTGATGGGTGCAGAAAATCCGTTGCTTTACAAGGTTATGGGTCTGGGTGACATTGATTACAGCGAATTCGTGCCGATCAACATCCTGGCGCGCGGCGTTCCGATTCTAGTCGCCAATAACGACGCACCGTTCAACAACTTCGCCGAGATGGTCGAATATATTCAGGCCAATCCGGGCAAGGTGAAATTCGGCTCGACCGGGCCGGGCGGCCTGCCCTCGGTCGTGACGGCGATGCTGAAATCCAAGGCCGATCTTCAGATCATCGAGGTTCCCTATGACGGCGACGGCCCGGCGCTGACCGCGTTGCAAGGCGGCGCGCTGGATGTCATGCCCGCCGTTCTGGGTGCGTCCATCGAATCGATCAAGGGCGGGCGGATGAAGCCCATCGTCCTGATCGACAGTGCTCCGGCCGAGGCGCTGCCCGACCTCGCGGCGCTTGGCCAGACCAACCCGGAATATGCCGATTACCTGCCCTGGGGCCCATTCTTCGGCGTGTTCGTCAAGAAAGGCACCCCCGACGATGTGGTCGCCAGGCTGACCGAGGCCTATGCCGCAGGCGCACAAAGCGAGGATTTCGTCAAGCTGATGAATGACCGCGGCTATGTCATCGAAAACATGTCGGGTGCCGCTGCGGAGGAATTCCTTGGCAAGTGGCAATCGCTGACCTCGTGGCTGATGGCCGATGCTGGCCTGACCAAGAAATCGCCCGAGGAATTCGGCATCGCGCGCCCCTGACCCAATCGCCGCCCCGGTTCCCTGCCGGGGCGGCCTCATTTTGATCAAAGGGAGGATCGGCTATGCACGACAAGCGCAAGCGAAGCGCCGGGGAACTGGCGTTCAATTTCCTGATGTTCCTGGTCAGCCTTTTCCTGATGTGGAAGGCTTTCATGATTTCGGGCTTCAGCTCACTCAGCTCGCCCGGAGCCCTGCCCATGGCGGTCGCCTTGACGATGGCGATCAGTTCCGGGCTTATCCTGCTGAACAATTTCCGGCATACCCTGCGTGACGAGACAACCTTTGTGGGCGACATCGTGCCCCCGGTCGTCATCCTGATGATGCTGGCCATCACCGGCTATGCGCTGCTTCTGGTGCCGTTTGGCTTTCTGCCAACCTCGTTGCTGTTTCTGGTTCTGTCGATCCTGTTTCTGCGCAGGGGCGGGCTTGTCTTTGCCCTGCTGGTCTCGCTCTGTTCGCTGGTGTGCATCTACATCATTTTCCGCATGGTGTTCGAGGTGCTGATGCCGCCCGGAATAGTCGCCGAGGGAAGAATCCTGGCCGCGATAGCGCGCCTGTTCGGAGGAGCGAACTGATGGAGGCACTTGGTTATTTCATGATGCCGTGGCTGGACCCGAAACTGCTGTTTCTGGTCGCGGCGGGCACCTGCGCCGGGGTCTATGTCGGCGCGATTCCCGGCCTGTCCGTCACCATGGCCGTGTCGATCCTGATCGGCTTTACCTTCACCTGGGATGTCTATCCGGCGCTGTGCCTGATGGTCGGCATCTATATGGGCGGCGTCTATGGCGGCTCGCGGACGGCGATCCTGCTGAACATTCCGGGCGCGCCTTCGGCTGTCGCCACGGCCATGGATGGCTATCCCCTGGCGCAACAGGGCCTTGCGGGCGAGGCGATCGGCCTGTCCACAGTCATGTCCTTCGTCGGCGGGCTTATTGGTATCGCCGTGCTGGCTCTGGCGGCCCCGACCGTCAGCGAATTTGCCCTGTCGTTCCAGCCGCGCGATTTCATGTTGCTGGCGATCCTGGGCATCCTGCTGGTCGGGTCGCTGTCGGGCGAAAGCCTGGTCAAGGGTATCTTCGCCGGCGCGATGGGCCTGCTGATCGGTACCGTGGGCATGGACCCGCTGACCGCCGAGGAACGCTTTACCTTCGGCTATGTCGAGCTTTGGGGCGGAATCAACTTTATCGCGGTGATGATTGGCATGTTCGGCATCAGCGAGGCGCTGATGCAGTTGCACTATGTCGATAAAACCGCCGTCAAACAGACGATCAGCCGGATCATCCCGGAATGGGCCTCGGTCCGCAAATACCTGCCCTTGTCGCTGCAAACCTCGTCCATCGGGGTGATCATCGGCGCATTGCCGGGCACAGGCGGAGACATTGCCGCGCTGATGGCCTATGACCATGCCAAGCGGATCACCAAGAACCCCGAGGTTCCCTTTGGACAGGGTGCCCGCGAAGGTCTGGTCGCGCCGGAAACAGCCAATAACGCGGCCGTGGGCGGAGCGTTCATCCCGATGCTGACCTTGGGGATTCCGGGGGATGCGGTGACGGCGATCATGATCGGCGCGCTGTATATCCACGGGCTGAACCCCGGCCCGATGCTGATGGTCGATCAGCCGCAGATGTTCTGGTTCATCACCGGCGCGCTGGTGCTGGCCAATATCTTCATGCTGATCTTCGGCCTGACCGGCATCCGCATCTTTACCAAGATCGTGGAAATGCCGCGCACCGTGCTGATCCCGTTGATCCTGCTTCTGTCCATCGTAGGGGCCTATGCGGTGAACAACTCGATCACCGATGTCTACTGGATGCTGGCCTTCGGCGTTCTGGGCTACATGATGAAATCCTATGGCTATCAACTGGCCCCGGTCATCCTGGGCGTGATCCTGTCGCGCCTGCTGGATGAAAACTGGCGCCGGGCGATCATATCCGAGGATGGCAGCATCGCGGGCCTTTTGCATGGCACACTGACCAGCCCGCTGTCGGTGGTGCTGCTGACGATGGTGCTGCTGATCTTTGTCAGCCAGACGCCGCTGTGGGCATGGCTGAAATCGGCGCTGTCCACCAGCAAAAAGGCCGATTCCAAGACCTGAACGAATCCGCCATTGCCGGCGACGATCCGGCAATGGCACCCCCGCCCGGTTTACGGGCAGGCCCCGGACAAGGGCCACATCGCCGCGATCCGACCGGACACGGCAAGCTCTCGACACACAGGACAACAAGATGGCAGATCTTCACCTCGGGCTAATCGGGGACAATATCTCTCGTTCCTCGGCTCATCGGCTTCACCGGCTTGCCGGACAGCAGAACGGTCTGGATGTCCGCTATGACCGGCTGATCCCCATCGATCTGGGGGTTCCCTTCGATCAGGTCTTTCTGGACTGCGCCGCCGGAAATTTCCGCGGCCTGAACATCACCTATCCCTACAAGGAACAGGCGATCCTCAAGGTCACGGTCGAGGACGAGCAGGTCCGGCGCATCGGCGCGATCAACACCGTGGTCTTTTCCGACCGTGGCCCGTTGGGGTTCAACACCGACTATTCCGGCTTTATCGAGGCCTATCGCACGGTACGCCGCGACAAGGCGCCCGGCATCGTCGCGCAGATCGGCGCGGGGGGCGTGGGCCGCGCGGTCGCCTTTGGCCTGCTGACGCTTGGCGTCCGGGAATTGCGCATCGCTGATCGTGACCCGGACAAGGCGCTGTCATTGGCAAAAGAGTTGCGCCGCGCGGCTTCCGACACCGAAATCGTCACCGCTGCCACAGTCGAAGAAATCGCCCCCGGCGCGAATGGCCTGATCAACGGCACACCGGTCGGCATGATCGGTTATCCCGGCACACCGATACCCGGCTGGCTGGTGGCGCAAGCCGAATGGGCCTTTGACGCGGTCTATACGCCGGTCGATACGCAATTCCTGAACGAAGCGACCCGCGCAGGGCTTGAAGTCATCTCGGGCTATGAGCTGTTCTTCTATCAGGGCGTCAACGCCTGGACGTTCTTCAGCGGCATGCCGCTGGACCTGGCGCGCCTGCGCAGCGATCTGATGGCTGGCAAGGGCGGGGACTGATCGTGCCGGCTTCCGGGAATGACTGTTCCCGAAAGCCGGATTTTGGAACGGCTGCGCCGAGGGCCGTCCGGCCTCGTCATATAGCCTGACGATTTTATTTTGATTATGTTGTCAGGCTATTACCATTTGGTTTTACGCTGATGCTGCGCCAATTTGATGATCAAATTGGCTTCCGTCAGCTATATTGTCTCATCAGCCATGATGCGCCTCAGAAGATTCCAGTGCGGGGGCACCTCGGTTTTCACCGTTCTGGGCTGTTCAGGGCCAGTTCAGCGGCGCAAAGCACGCCTGTGTCCGGGAGGCAGCGGCGGGGCGGGCTGTCAGGCCGATCACCCGGCAGACAGGGCCGCGCGCCGAAGGCTCTGGCGGAAATGCACGGGGGTGAAGCCGCCATATCCCCGTGTCGGCTGGCCATGCCACAGCGCGCTGAAGATCGCCTCTTCCACGGCTTCGACGGCTGCCTTGAAAAAACCGTTCATCCGGCTTTCCGCCAGACGAGTGACCTGCACCATTTCCGTATCAGTGCGCGCAAGCCGGTTCGCTGTGGAAAAGGCCAGCGCGATATCGCCGCTTTGATGGCCCAGATAGCTGCCCAACCGCCCAAGCGCCGCCGCGCTGCGCCGCGACAGCCGGGTCAGTTGCCGCGCGTCCATCGGCGCGTCCGTGGCCAGAACGATGATGATTGAGCCCGTGTCGGGCTCGGCCCGTGCAAGGGCCTGCCCGGCAGGTTGACCCGGAAGGCGCAGCGACCCTGCCTCGCCGAAATTCGACAGGACCAGCGCACCCAGCGTGAAACCTGCACCGCCCGCCAGCGTCACCACCCGCGAGGCCGAGCCGATGCCACCCACAAAATCAAATGTCGTCATGCCGCTGCCCGCGCCGACAGTGCCCTGATCGAAGCTGGTCCCGGCGTTGTCGATGGCGGCCATCGCGTCTGCCTCGGTCACGGCCAGACGCTGAATATCGTTGACCTTGCCGTCATTACACTCCAGCACCAGCGGGTTGACGGTGCTGTCCTGCCGCCCGATCCGGTCGTTCTGCGCAATCGCCCTGCGGATCAGCGCCGAAGCGCATGCGGGCACGCCGAACGTGTTGGTC
>NZ_JBKEBL010000199.1:0-2600 GCF_047973135.1 Paracoccus sp. (in: a-proteobacteria) | reverse complement strand
CGAAAGCCTGAACCGGGTGATCCGCAAATCGATCAAGACACGCGGCTCGTTCCCGACCGATGATGCCGCAACCAAGCTGATCTACCTCGCGATCCGCAACTTCGAAAAAGACGGAAGGAATGTCAGGGAATGGTTTGCGGCCCGCAACCAGTTCGCCATAATGTTCGGCGAGCGCTTCGACGCTTGAGTATCTGAAACCGCATGGGCCGGGAAAGATACACAGAGTTCAGGACACTCCCGCGTAAACGCGGTGATGATGCCGACAGGGCCGGGACCGAGGCAGCCAAGGGAACACCCGCCCTTCTACCCCGAGAGACCGCGCCCCCCGGTCACGGCGCGGCGCAGGATGTCAGGGACGGCCCAGGACAGGGGATCCGCCGCCGCCAGCCTCTCGATCCGGCGCTGGATTTCCGGCAGGCCCAGACGCTCGGCATAATGCATCGGGCCGCCGCGCCAGCGTGGGAAACCATAGCCGTGCAGCATCACCAGATCGATATCGGCGGGGTTGTCGGCAATGCCGTCCTCAAGGATGCGCAAACCTTCCTCGATCATGGCGGTTGTGGCGCGCAGCACGATTTCATCGGGGCTCAGTTTCTGGCGGGTAATACCGGCACGGGCGCTTTCCTCGCGGACGATCTGTTCGATCTGTTCCGAGGGGCCGGGCTTTCCATCGGTATAGTCATACCAACCTGCCCCGGTCTTGCGTCCCAGCCGACCGGTTTCATCGACCACGCGGTCGGCGATCGGAACATAGCGAAAATCGGGTTTCGTCGCCCATCCCATCCGCTTGCGATTGGCATAGGCGATGTCCAGCCCGGACAGATCCTGCACCTCATAGGGGCCCATTGCCATGCCAAAGCCGCGCATCGCTGCGTCGATCTCGGCGGGTTGCGCACCGTCGATCAGCATCACATCGCTGATCTGCCGGTACCGCGTCAGGATCCGGTTGCCGATAAAGCCGTCGCAGACCCCTGCGGGAATGGCGATCTTTTTCAGCCGCCGGGTCAGGCGCAGCACCGTGGCCAGCGTTTCGGACGAGGTGCTTTCGGCGCGGATCACTTCGACCAGCTTCATCAGATGGGCGGGGCTGAAGAAATGCAGCCCGACAAAACGCGAACGGTCGGCCAGCCCCTCGGCAATGCGGTCGGGGTCCAGATAGGATGTGTTGGTTGCCAGAATCGCATCGGCGGGCAGCGCCTTTTCCAGCGCGGCAAAGACCTGACGCTTGACGTCCAGATTTTCGAACACCGCCTCGATGGCGATCTGCACGGGGGGCAGGCCCTCATATCCCGCGTGAAAGCTGTGGTTCTGCGCCAATGCGGCATCGGCTGCGTCCTGCGTGGCCTTGCCGCGCTTGACGGCCTCGGCGTAAAGGCGTGTCACGTTCTCGCGTGCGCGCGCGACCGCAGCCTCGTCGGTTTCGACCAGCGCGACGCGAATGCCCGTCTGCGCCAGCGCATAGGCGATGGCCGAGCCCATCGTGCCGCCGCCCATCACCAGCGCCTGCAAGATCTCGCGCCCGCCCTCCTTACCCCGGCCCATCGCGCCGCGTTCTGCAAAAAACGCATGGCGCAGCGCCGCCGCCTGATCCGATGTCTTGAGGTCCAGAAACGCCTGACGTTCCTGTGCCAGCCCCTCGGCCAAGGGCAGGCGCGCCGAGGCCTCGACCAGATCGATGGCGCGCAGCGGGGCGTTCTGTCCGCGCGCGCGTTTCGCCGCCGTCTTTCGCGCGGCCTCGACCGCCGGGGCGTCGGGGGCCGGGTTGGGCAGCGCGCCGGTCATGGCACGGTCAGGCAGAGCCAGTTCCCGCGCCGCCGCCACCGGATCGTCGGCCAGCGCATCGACCAGCCCGATCTCTTGCGCGGCAGCGGCCTTGACGACCTTTCCCTCGGCGATCAGTGCGACTGCCTGACCCAGTCCAATCAGCCGGGGCAGGCGCTGCGTGCCGCCGGCACCCGGCACGACGCCAAGTGTCACTTCGGGCAGGCCAAGGGTCGCACGAGGCGATGCCACCCGCGCCGCGCAGGCCAGCGCAAGCTCCAACCCGCCGCCAAGTGCCGCGCCATTGATGGCGGCGACAACAGGGGCGGGGAAATTCTCGATCCGGGCGACCACATCGGGCAGGTGCGGCTCGACCGGGGGGGCGTCGAATTCCCGCGCATCCGCACCGGCGACAAAGATCGACCCGGCCCCGGTCAGGATGACCCGACCGACCCCCGACCGCTCTGCGCTATCAAGCGCCGCCATCAACCCGGCGCGCACCGCCCGCGACGTCGCGTTCACCGGAGGATTGTTGATTGTGATGACCGCAATGTCGTGATCGGCGGAAAACTGGACCGGATCGCTCATGAAAGCCTCTTGGTGATTGTAACGGCGTTTTCAACAGTTAGCAGGAGGGCGATGCGTTTGCACGACAATTTCAGGCCCGTGTGGTGCGCGCGGATTGCCATCCGGGCAAAACCGCTTCAAATTTAAAATTCTTGCGGTAAGCTGGGTCAGGCCGTCACCCCGCCCGTCACCCCGCACGCGCGTCAGGCTGGACGGTTCAGGCGATTGTCTCTAAAGGCCCCGGTGGGGTGATTTCCGCCGGGATGACAGAT
>NZ_JBKEBL010000317.1:0-12585 GCF_047973135.1 Paracoccus sp. (in: a-proteobacteria) | reverse complement strand
GTTCGAACAGCAGGGAATAGCGCAGCGGATCGAGGTCGGTAATGGTCAGCGCATAGGCCACAAGGCTGCCCGCGCCCGACCCCCGCCCCGGCCCGACCGGAATGTCGTTATCCTTGGCCCATTTGATGAAATCGGCCACGATCAGGAAATAGCCGGGAAAGCCCATCTGTTCGATGATGCCCAGTTCGAAATCCAGCCGCTTGTGGTATTCCCCGACCGGCACGGCATGCGGAATGACCTTCAACCGCGCCTCAAGTCCCGCGCGGGCCTGACGGCGCAGTTCCTCGACCTCGTCATCGGCGAATTTCGGCAGGATCGGCTTGTGCTTGCTGACTGCAAAAGCGCAGCGGCGGGCGATTTCGACTGTGTTTTCCAACGCCTCGGGCAGATCGGCGAACAGGACCGCCATTTCCTCGGGCGATTTGAAATAATGCTGCGGGGTCAGACGGCGGCGGGGCTGGGACTGATCGACATAGGCTTTTTCGGCAATGCAGATCAAAGCGTCATGCGCCTCGTACATGTCGGTCCTGGGGAAATAGACATCATTCGTCGCAACCAGTGGCAATTCCATGGCATAGGCCAGTGCGATCAACCCGGCCTCGGACGCGGTTTCGGCCTCGGTCAGCTTGCCGTTTTCCGCAGGGTGGCGCTGCAATTCCACATACAGCCGCGTCGCAAAAGCTGCCGCCAGCCGCCCGGCCAGCGCCGCCGCCTCGTCAGCCTGCCCCTGCGCAATCAGCAGGCCCAACGGCCCTGTCGCCCCGCCGGTCAGGCAGATCAGCCCCGAGGCGTGGTCGCACAGTTCCGCCACCGTGATGTGGGGCAAGCTGCCATCCTTGCGCAGGTACAGGCAGGATGACAGCGCCATCAGGTTCAGCCAGCCCTGGTGATCCTGCGCCAGCAGGACGACCGGCCCCGTCGCATCGGCCTGCAAGACCATCTGACAGCCGATGATGGGCTGCACCCCCTCGCCCATCGCCTTGACGCTGAATTCCAGCGCCGCGAACATGGCATTCGTATCGGTCAGCGCCACCGCCGGCATTCCCGCCTCGGCCGCCAGCTTTGGTAATGTGCCTACCGGAATCGCACCTTCCAGCAAAGAATGCTCGGAATGTGTGCGAAGATGGATGAACCGGGGGGATTTGCTCGACATGTTACCACATGTATCCCAGCCTGACCAAACAGCGCAATTGCCCAAACGCCCCCGAACGCGCTAAGCAGGCAGAGGCTTGACCGGAGGGACAAATTTGAACGCGACCGAGGTGTTCCGAGCAGAGGGGATCAGCAAAAACTATCCCGGCATTCGCGCCAATGATGGTGTGTCCTTTCAGGTGGCTCCCGGCGAGATCCACGCGCTTCTGGGCGAAAACGGGGCGGGCAAGTCCACTCTGGTCAAGATGATCTATGGCCTTGTGCGACCGGATCAGGGACGGATGTTCCTGAACGGCCAGCCTCATCGCCCCACCGATCCGCGGGCGGCGCGGGTGGCGGGGGTGGCGATGGTGTTTCAGCATTTCTCGCTGTTCGACGCGCTGACGGTCGCGGAAAATATCGCGCTGGGGATGGAAAACCCGCCCCCCCGCCGCGAACTGGCCGCAAGGATCACGCGGGTCAGCCACGATTTCGGCCTGCCCCTGAACCCCGCGCGCCGCGTCGTCACCCTGTCCGCAGGCGAACGTCAGCGGGTCGAGATCATCCGCTGCCTGTTGCAGAATCCGCGCCTGCTGATCATGGACGAACCGACCAGCGTGCTGACCCCGCAAGAGGCGGAACTGTTGTTCGCCACGTTGCGCATCCTGGCCGGTCAGAGCACGGCGATCCTGTATATCAGCCACAAACTTGATGAAATCCGCAGCCATTGCGACCGCGCAACGATCCTGCGCCACGGCAGGGTGGTGGACAGTTGCGATCCCCGCGCGCATTCGGCCCGCGAACTGGCCGCGATGATGGTCGGCGGCGAGATGCGCCAGATCGACCGCAGCGGCCGACAAGCGGGCGAGGTTCTGTTGCAGGTCGCCGACCTGTCCCTGCCCGCCCCGAATGCCGAGGGAACGGCGCTGAAATCCGTCGCCCTGGCCCTGCGCGCGGGCGAGATTCTGGGCATCGGCGGGGTGGCCGGAAACGGGCAAGAGGAATTGCTGGCCGCGCTGTCCGGCGAAACCGTCAGCCGCCCCGGCTTGATCCTGCTGGAGGGGCGCGACCTGTCTGGCGCTTCCCCGCAGGCGCGGCGCAAGGCCGGTCTGCTGGCCGCACCCGAGGATCGGCTGGGCCATGCCGCCGTGCCCGATTTCAGCCTGACGGAAAACACCCTGCTGACCGCCGGGCCGCGCCGGGGGCTGGTCAGGAACGGGCTGATCGACGGGCGCGCGGCGCGGGATTACGCCGAACAGGTGATCCGCGATTTCGATGTCCGCACCCCCGGCCCCGGCACCGCCGCCCGCGCCCTGTCGGGCGGCAATCTGCAAAAATTCGTCATCGGTCGCGAAGTGTTGCAGGCCCCGCGCGTTCTGGTCGTGAACCAGCCGACATGGGGCGTGGATGCGGGTGCCGCCGCTGCCGTACGCCAGTCGCTGCTGGATCTGGCGCGGGCGGGCGCGGGCGTCATCGTGATCAGTCAGGATCTGGATGAACTGCTGGAACTGTCCGACCGATTCTGCGCCCTGAACGAAGGCCGCCTGTCCGATCCCCGCCCGACCGAGGGCCTCAGCCTTGACGAAATCGGGCTGATGCTGGGCGGCGCGCATGGCATGGAGGCCGCGCATCCATGATCCGGCTTGTTCCCCGGACCGAGGCTTCGGTCATCTGGCAATTCGCGACGCCGCTGCTGGCCGTGCTGGCCACGATGATCACGGGCGGCGTGCTGTTCGCGATCATGGGTTATGACCCCGTCGCGGCGATCCGCACGATCTTTTGGGATCCGCTGTTCGGCATGGCATCGGGCTATTCCCGTCCGCAACTGCTGGTCAAGGCCGCGCCGCTGATCCTGATCGCCTCGGGGCTGGCCATCGGGTTCCGGGCAGGCATCTGGAATATCGGTGCAGAGGGGCAGTATATCATTGGCGGCATTTCGGGCGCGGCTGTCGCGCTGGCGGCCTATCCGGCGGAAGGGATGTGGATTTTTCCGGCGATGGTGCTGGCGGGCGCGCTTGGCGGCTGGGTCTGGGGGATGATTCCGGCGATGCTGCGCAACTGGTTCGGCGCGTCCGAGATCCTGGTGTCGCTGATGCTGGTCTATGTCGCGCAGAAGATCGCGGCGTGGATGGCCTTTGGCCCGATGAAGAACCCCGAAGGTTTCGGCTTTCCCGGCTCGCGCAACCTGCAACAATATCCGCCCGCCGCGAACCCCGAGCTGATCGCCGGTACCGGCGCGCATTGGGGCGTGGTCGCGGCGGCTCTGGCCGTGCTGGCGACATGGTTCCTGATGAGCCGACATATCCGCGGCTTTCACATCCGCGCCGCCGGGCTTGCCCCGCGCGCGGCGCGTTTTGCCGGTGTGCGCCCCGAAACGCTGGTCGCCTTCTGTCTTGGCCTGTCGGGCGCGCTGGCCGGGCTGGCCGGGCTGTTCGAGGTCGCCGGTCCTGCGGGCCAGATCACCGACAGCTTTGGATCGGGCTATGGGTTCACCGCGATCATCGTTGCCTTTCTGGGCAGGCTGAACCCCGTCGGCATCCTGTTGGCGGGGCTTTTGCTGGCGCTGACCTATATCGGCGGCGAACTGGCGCAACTGACCCTGCAACTGCCCGCCGCAACCGTGCAGGTGTTTCAAGGGATGCTGCTGTTCTTCCTGCTGGGATTCGATTTGCTGACCCGGTTTCGGGTGGAACGGAGGATCAGGGCATGATCGACCCGCTTTCCGTCTTTCTGCTGCTGCTGGCCGCCGCCACACCGATCCTGTTTGCCGCTCTTGGCGAATTGGTGGCCGAGCGCGCGGGCGTGCTGAACCTTGGCGTCGAGGGGATGATGATCACCGGCGCGCTGGCCGGGTTCGCCGCTGCCCACGCGACCGGCAGTCCCTTTGCCGGCTTTGTTGTCGCCGCACTGGCGGGGGCGGCGATTTCGATGCTGTTCGCGGCGCTGACGCAATATCTGCTGGCCAATCAGGTCGCATCCGGCCTTGCGCTGACGCTGTTCGGCCTTGGCCTTGCCGCGCTGTTCGGCAAACCGCTGGAGGGGATCAAGGCCCCGCCGATGACGCCCGGCCCGCTGCGCATCAACTGGATCGTCTGGCTGGGGCTGCTGATGGTGCCGCTGGTCTGGTGGTTCCTGAACCGCGCACGTGCCGGGCTGATCCTGCGCGGGGTGGGCGAGAATCACGAGGCGGCGCACGCGCTTGGCTATGACGTGCGCGCCGTGCGCATTGCCGCCATCGCCTTTGGCGGCGCGATGGCGGGGGTTGGCGGGGCCTTCATCTCGATTGCCACAGTGCTGCAATGGACCGAGGGCATGACGGCGGGTGCGGGCTGGATCGCGTTGGCCATCGTGGTATTCTCGAACTGGACGGCCATTGGCGTGCTGGCCGGCGCGTGGCTGTTCGGCGGTGTGACCGTGCTGCAATTGCGATTGCAGGCGGCGGGGGTGTCGGTGCCGGTACAGTTGCTGTCGATGGCCCCTTATCTGGCCACCATCATTGTCCTTGTGCTGATCTCTGCCCGGCAGAAATTCAGCCGCCGTGCGGGCGGGGCCGCCCCCGGTTCGCTTGGACAGAATTTTCACGCGCTGCACTGAGGCGCAGCCCATAACGGAGAGCAAACCCCATGAACCGCAGAGAACTTCTGTCCAGCATCGCAGCCCTGACCACGATCAGCCTTGCCGCGCCCGCCTTTGCGCAGGACGGGCCGCTGAAAGTCGGTTTCATCTATGTCGGCCCGGTCGGCGATGGCGGCTGGACCTATCAGCACGATCTGGCCCGTCAGGCGATCGAGGCGGAATTTGGCGACAGGATCCAGACCACCTTTATCGAAAGCGTGCCCGAGGGCGCCGATGCCGAACGTGCGCTGACCCAGCTTGCGCTGGCCGGGAACAAGCTGATCTTTGCGACCAGCTTTGGCTTCATGGACGCGGTGATGAACACGGCAGCCAAGTTTCCGGACGTGAAATTCGAACATGCCACCGGCTACAAGCGCGCCGAAAACGTGTCCACCTATGACGCTCGTTTCTACGAGGGCCGCGCGGTCATGGGCACCATCGCGGGCCGGATGACCAAATCGAACAAGATCGGCTATATCGGTTCTTTCCCGATCCCCGAGGTGATTCAGGGCATCAATTCCAGCTTTATCCACGCCCGCAAGGTCAACCCCGATGTCGAGATGAAGATCGTCTGGGCCTATAGCTGGTTCGACCCCGCAAAAGAGGCCGACGCCGCCGCCGCCCTGATCGCCGAGGGGGTGGATGTGATCCTGCAACACACCGATTCGACCGCCCCTCTGGCCAAGGCGCAAGAGGCGGGCGCAATTGGCTTTGGTCAGGCCAGCGACATGTCGAATTTCGCGCCGACGCCGCGCGTGTCATCAATCATCGACAACTGGGCACCCTATTACATCAGGCGCGTCGGGCAGGTGCTGGACGGAAGCTGGACCTCGGAAGGGACATGGGCCGGGATCGGCGATGGCGAAGTGCAGATCGGCGACATCACCGATGCCGTGCCCGCCGACGTGAAGGACGAGGCGCTGGCCCTGAAAGACCAGATCGCCAGCGGTGCCTATCACCCCTTTACCGGCCCTCTGAACAAGGCCGATGGCAGCGCATGGCTGGCCGACGGACAGGTCGCCACGGATGAAGAACTGGCGGGCATGAATTTCTATGTCGAGGGAATCACGGCAGAAATCCCCAAGTAACCGACCGGCCCGGAAACGGAAAACGCCTCGCCCCTGTCCGGGGGCGAGGCGTCGGCATTCATTGCGCCGGCATCACTGCGCGGCCGGCTTCATCAGATCACCCATGATCTTGTCCGTGTCAAAATCCACACTGGCCTGCCGGGGCGGATAGTCCTTGAAGGTTTCAAAGAACTTCTGCGTGATGCCTGCGGCGGGTGTCAGTGCCCAGGACCGGTTTTCCTGCCATTCGTCATAGCCGCGCGCCTCGTGGAAACGCTCGAACGGGTCAAGATCAAGACGGGTGATCAGCGGCGTCACCAGCTTGTTCTGGACACCGTTGAACCATTTGTCCTGACTGGTAAACAGGAATTTCCATTCGCCATAGCGCATGCCGTGGAAGGTCGTCTCGGTGAAGAAGAAGAACTCCATCCGGTTGCTGGGACCGGTTTTCGACAGCATCGGCGTCTGGTCGTAACCATCCAGATGAACGCGGTATTCCTTGCCGCCAATATCGGCACCGTCCAGCAGATCCTCTTTCAGGTCGGGGCGACCAAGCTGGGACATGATGGTAGGAACCCAGTCCTCCATCGTCATCAGCTCGCCCGTGGTGGTGCCCGCCGGGATCAGGCCCGGCCATTTGACCGCCATCGGCACCTTGAAACCACCCTCATAGCCGCCGACGCCCTTTTCGCCCCGGAACGGCTGGTTGCCACCATCGGGCCATGAATTTGACGCCGCGCCATTATCGGTCGAGAACATCACCACGGTGTTCTCCGCGACGCCAAGCTGATCCAGCAGATCCAGCAATTCGCCCACATCGTCGTCCATCTCGGTCATGCCATCGGCATAGACATTGCCCGTTCCGGTGATGCCGTCGTAATGGTCGTCAAGATTGGTGCGGTAATGCGTCCGCGTCATGTTATGCCAGACAAAGAACGGTTCATGCGCGTTCGCGGCATCGGTGATAAAACGCTTGGACTGATCCAGCACCTCCTGATCCAGCGTGCGCTGCCGTTCCTGCCCGAAATTGCCCAGATCCTCGATCTTTTGTTCGCCGCCCTCGGGGGCGGCAAATGAATGAATGATCCCCCGCTGGTGAATGCCCAGATCGTCGAAGAACTTGTGCGGGTAATCAGGCTGTTCGACATATTCGCCCGCGTTCAGATGATAGAGAATCCCATAAAATTCGTCAAAGCCATGCGCGGTCGGCAGATGTTCGTCCAGATCGCCCAGATGGTTCTTGCCGAACTGCCCGGTGCGATAACCAAGCGGTTTCAGCATTTCGGCCAGTGTCGGATCCTCGGCCTGCAACCCGATGGGCGAACCGGCAATGCCCACCGTCGCAAGGCCAACCCGGATCGGATATTGCCCGGTCAGAAAGGCCGCCCGACCCGCCGTGCACGAGGCCTGAGCATAGTGGTCCATGAACAGCATCCCGTCCTGGGCAATGCGATCAATATTCGGAGTCTCGCAGCACATCATCCCCCGGTGATAGGCCGAGATGTTCCACATCCCCACATCGTCACCCCAGATCACAAGGATATTCGGGCGCGCCGTTTCCTGCGCGGCGACCGGGGCGGACAAAAGGGCAAGGGACGCAACCGCCCCTGCGATCAGCTTATTCATATTGTTCAGCACTCCATTTACATCTTTTGATTGTATTGTCCAAAGTTCCCGCAACGCAGAAGATGTGCGTTCTCGTTTCGGCAGGCTTTTCGGACCCCTGGGCAGACATGTTCAGGCAAGTTCCGGCAGCCTCGGCAGCAAAACGCCCGACCCGATGGTTTGGTTCACCCGTAGCGTGAAACAAAATTCGCAAGGATGCGCCCGGAAACCCTGCTATCCACATCCGCGACCAGCGCCGTCAGCGCCTCCGCCTGATCGGGCGGGAAATAGCCCTTGTCGCGATAGACGCGGATCCGCAGAATAAAACTTTCGCCGCCAGCCTCGGGGTGGAACTGCGTGGCATAGACATTCCGGCCCGCACGAATCATCTGAAACGGGCAGTTTTTTCCTGACAACAGATGTGCGCAACCGGCAGGCAGGGCATCCAGCGCCTCTTTATGGCCAACCATCGCGGTAAAGCTGTCCGGCAGACCCTCCAGCAGAGGGTCGGCGGCACCTTCGGGCGTCCTGCACACGGTGATCGGGCCGATCGGTTCGCCGTGGTGATCCTTGGTCACGGGGGCGTTGAGGTGATGGCCCAGAATGCCGATGCCATAGCAGCAGCCCAGAAACGGAAAATCGTGCCGGGTGATCTGCGGCATCAGCGCAAGGATCGCGGCCTCGATCCGCGCCTCGGCAAGGGTTTTCTTGTCAGGCGGATCCGAGACGCAGCCCGGCCCGCCGCCGACGATCACCCCGGCATAGTCGTCCAGCGCAAGATCGGCGGGGATCGCCTGCTGATCCAGCCGTATCCGGCGGACGCGCGACGCATCCAGCCGACCGCGATGAAGGATCGCGGCAAATTCCTCATCCGCAGCCTCGTCCTCGGGGCGCAACTGCATGATCAGGAACGGCTTCATGCGCCCCCCTTTCAGCCTGCGGGCATGCGCGTTTCGACCATGCCGGCATACCAGCTTGCGCCGGCCGGAATGATCTCGTCATTGAAGCAATAGGCAGGATGATGCAGCCTGGCGCTGTCGCCATTGCCCAGAAAGATATAGGCACCGGGCCGTTCGTTCAACATATAGCTGAAATCCTCGCCTCCCATCAGCGGCTGGATGTCCAGATCGACACCGCCCGCGATGCTGCGCGCCACATCGGCGGCCCAGTCCGTCGCTTGCGCGTCGTTCAGCGTCACGGGATAGCCGCGCTGGAAATCGACCTCGGCCCGCGCACCCATCGCCGTCGCCACATGGGTAGCGATGCGGGTGACGCCCTGTTCCAGCAGGTCGCGCAGTTCGGGATCCAGACTGCGGGCCGTCCCCTTCAGCCGGACCTCCTGGGCGATGACGTTATGCGCGCTGGAATCGGTCGTCACCGCCGTGACCGAGACCACACCGCCTTTCAGCGGATCGATATTGCGCGAGACCAGCGACTGCAGCGCCACGATGATCTGCGCCGCCGCAAGCGTCGCGTCAACGCAGTCATGCGGCATGGCGGCATGCCCGCCCTTTCCGGTCACGGTGATGTCGAACTGATCGGCAGCGGCCATCATCGGGCCGGGACGGATGGCGAATTGCCCGGCGGGAAGGCCGGGCATGTTGTGCATGCCGTAAAACTCCTGAATCTGCCAGCGATCGGCAAGACCATCGGCGATCATCGCCTGACCACCCGCGCCGCCCTCTTCGGCG
This sequence comes from Paracoccus sp. (in: a-proteobacteria), assembly GCF_047973135.1. Classification (GTDB taxonomy): domain Bacteria; phylum Pseudomonadota; class Alphaproteobacteria; order Rhodobacterales; family Rhodobacteraceae; genus Paracoccus. The sequence goes on along the minus strand of NZ_JBKEBL010000317.1, from coordinate 3,476 downwards.
GGTTGAAAGATCACCACGGCAGTGCCATCGAAATTGCGCGTCTCGGCCAGATATTTCGCCGCCCCCAGCAACATCGAACTGTGCCCGTCATGGCCGCAGGCATGCATCACGCCCGGCGTTTTCGAGGCGTAATCCAGCCCGCTTTGTTCGTGGATGGGCAGCGCGTCCATATCGGCGCGCAGCCCCACCACGCGGCCATGCCGGTCGGTCCGGCCCCGGATCACCCCGACAACGCCGGTGCGCCCGATCCCCTCGGCCACTTCATCGCAGCCAAAGTCGCGCAACAGCGCGGCGACCCTGCCGGCAGTCCGGTGCACATCATACATCAGTTCCGGGTGCTGGTGAAAATCGTGCCGCCATGCGGTGATCTCGGGCAGCAACTCGGCAAAGCGGTTCTTTACGGGCATGATCCTGTCTCCTGTCAGACACAGGTTAGTACATCGCGTGCAGTTGGCAAGCGGCACGCGATGCCACCCGTCACAGAAGCCGCGCGGTCTGATAGACGGACAGCGCGCAGATCAGGATACCCACCAGCACCAGCAGAACCCGATGCGGAATGATCCGCACGACATAGCCCGCCAGCGGTGCTGCGGCCAGACCGCCGACGATCAGCCCCAGAATGGCCGCACCATGCCCGGTCAGGCCGGCGGCGTTGTCCCAATGACCAGTCGCAAGCGCCGTCAGGAATGCAACCGAGACGGCGAGGGTCAGGAAGAATTCGGCCGTGTTCACCGTCCCGATGACCGGACGCGGTGCCCCGCCCGTACCCAGAAGACCGGTCGAAACCACAGGCCCCCAGCCGCCACCGCCCGCCGCATCCATGAAACCGCCGACAACACCCAGACCGCCCGCAAATCCACGGCTGTGTTCACGATAAACGTCCGGGTAAACATAGGCGCGCCACAGGATGTAAAGGCCCATCAGCCCCAGATAGGCTGCAACCACCGGCTTCATGAAGCCCGCATCGAATGTGGTCAGAACATAGGCCCCGAACACGCCGCCCAGAACTCCGGCGGGCATCAGCACCCGGAACAAGCGCCAGTTGACATTACGGTGCCAGACATGGCTGGCGGCGCTTGCGCCGGTCGTAAAGCACTCGGCCGCATGTACCGCCGCCGAGGCCGCAGCAGGCGTCACCCCGAAGCTGAGCAGCACCGATGACGACACGACGCCATAGGCCATCCCCAAGGCACCATCGACGATCTGCGCCAGAAAGCCGACAAGCAGGAACAGCACGAACGAATCTTCCATCTTTGTCTCCTTTGATGGTTGATTCGATAAAGCCATAATTCCCATCTGAATGATAGGATATTTTCGAAGCCTGTCCGTCAGGGGGGTGAACGCCCCAAAAGGGGACGTGCCGCCGCAACCTGCTGGCGGGTGCAGGACCGCACGCCAAACTCAGTGCTGCGTCACGCCGGTCTTGCGGCACGGATCAGGCGGTTGGATCAGACCGTGCCCGAACACCTCGTCCGGGCCGGCCATGCCCAGATCCTCGGCGCTGTTTTCCATCCGGCTGCGAATCTCGGCAACGCTCAGCCCCGGTTCCGCCTGTAGCAGCAGCGCGGCGGCGGCGGTCACGAAAGGCGCGGCATAAGAGGTGCCGGTCTTGTTGCGCCGGCCGCTGATCGAGGCCGCCGTCCACACATCCACCCCCGGCGCGGCAAGGTCGATATGTCTGCCCCGGTTTGCGCGACGATAGACCTGCGCGCGCCGGTCCACCGCCGTCACTGCGATCACCGGGCGATAGGCGGCGGGATAGGCGGGCTTGGCCGCCGGACCGCCATTCCCGGCTGCCGCCACCAGCACAATCCCTCCCCGCTCCATCCGCCGAAGCTGTTGCCGCAGCGTCTGATTGGGCGGGCCGCTGATCGATAAATTGACGATGCCCACCTGTTTCCCGGTCAGGTAATCCAGCGCCTCGACCAAGGCAAAGGCATCCATCCTTTCATCCCCGCCGACCTTGTGAAAGGCGTCCACGGCGACCAGTTCGGCATGGGGCACAAGCCCCGGCGCGCGGGTGTCGGACTGGCCGACCAGCAGAGCGGCGACGGCAGTGCCATGCAGCTTGTCCGAGGGCGGAAGCTGGTCGCCTGGCTGGATCCGGTGGACGCGAATCCGCGCGCCCCTCAACGCGTCATGATCCGCATTCAGCCCGGTATCGACCATCCCGATCCGCGGCGGCATGCCACAACCCCCTGTCACCGCAGGCCAAGCAATCATCTGCCGCGCCAGACAACTGCCTTTCGTACATCCGGGTATCGCAGCAGCAGCGCCGGCGTTTTCCGTGCGATAGTAATGGTTGAAATCCGCCGACCCGGTCGAGGCAAGCCCCCGGACCATATCGCGCGCCGCCAGCATGGTCATCGCCGCAGGCTTGCGCAGGCGGAAGAATTCGTCACCCGAGGCAAGCCGAACCCGGCGCAGTACGGTGAATCCGGCCGCTTGCAGAGTCTGCAAATCCTCGCCCGACAGGCTGCGGGCGATCACCTCATTCGGGGCGCGGCGCGGCAGAGGCGCAACCTGCGCGCGTGGCGCGGGCGGGGTGCGCAGGCGCGGCAGGGAAATCGCTGGCAGGCGCGGCTGAACCTGACGGCGGCGTGGTGTGGCATCATCGTCATCGTCATCCGCCCATGCCGCCGAAGGCATCCAGCCAAAGCCGCCGGGGCGCAGATCGGCCACCAGCATCGCCATGATAACGGCCAGAAAAAGCGTCACCCGGATCTGCATCGTATCCTCCACGGAAGTTTGCTGGACATTCTACGTTGCACGCATTCTATTATTCCCATTATACAAATTTTTTGAACCCGGAGTTAATATGGATGCGGCTTTCAGCGAGGCCCTGATCGCCCTGCTGCCCAATCTGCGCCGATTTGCCCTGTCCCTGACCCGCCGGGGCGATACGGCAGACGACCTGGTTCAGACCACCGTCGAGCGTGCCATCGCCCATGCAGACAGCTTCGATCCGACACAGCGGCTTGAGCCGTGGCTGTTCCGGATCCTGCGCAATGCCTTTATCGACCAGACCCGACGGCAACGCAGCGCCGGGAATCAGGTCGATGTCCACGAAATGCCCGAGGTGCTGCCCACCGATCCCGGCCCCGCGCTTGAGGCACGGCTGATGCTGCACAGCGTGCAGACAGCAATGGCCGGGCTTACCGACGAGCAGCGCGAAGTTCTGCATCTGGTCTGTGTCGAGGAACTGAGTTACGCTGAAACCGCACGCATTCTGGACATTCCCGCAGGCACGGTAATGAGCCGCCTGTCACGCGCCCGTCTCGCCTTGTCACAAAAACTTGGAATAAAGTGATGGCTGACGCGTAGTCAGGTCAGGATCGCAAAGGGAAACGGAACCATGCAGATCGACGACGAAACCCTGATGGCGCTGGCCGATGGCCAACTTGACCCCGCGCGGGCCGGGGAATTGCGCCGCATGATCGCCGCCTATCCCGACCTGCAAACCCGCCTGAACCGAT
>NZ_JBKEBL010000059.1:0-29363 GCF_047973135.1 Paracoccus sp. (in: a-proteobacteria) | reverse complement strand
ATCAGCGGCCACAGCTTCTTGCGCAGCGCCTCGGCAATCTCGACCTTGGCAAGATCGGATTGCGGCCGCAGGGTCGAGCCGGTGACGGTCAGCCGCTTTGTCATGATCTGCGCGAAGTTCAGCTCGACCTTCGGGCCTTCCAGAAAGGCGATCATCACCAGCCGCCCGTCGGGTGCCAGCGTCTTGATGTTGCGCGGGATATAGCTGCCGCCGACCATGTCGAGGATCAGGTCGGCGCCGCCCTCGGTCGCCATCCGCTTGGTGAAATCCGTGCTCCGGTAATTGATCGCGGTTGCGCCCAGGGCCCTGATCGCCGCGCATTTCGCGTCGCTTCCGGCGGTGGCGAAGACCCGCGCGCCCAGGGCCCGCGCGATCTGGATCGCCATCATGCCGATGCCGGAACTGCCGCCATGGACAAGAAAGCGCTCGCCCCCCCGCAACCCGCCGCGCGTGACCACGTTCGACCAGACGGTGAAGGCGGTTTCCGGCAGGCAGGCAGCCTCGCGCAGCGACAGGCGGTGCGGGATGCGCAGCGCGTGATCGGCGTGGCAGGCGACATATTCCGCGTAACCGCCGCCGGGCAGCAGCGCGCAGACCCTTTCACCCTTCTTCCAGCGGGTCACGCCCGCGCCCATGCCGACGATCTCGCCCGAGGCCTCCAGCCCCGGCAGGTCCGAGGCGTCGGGCGGCGGCGCATAGGCTCCCATGCGCTGCAACACGTCGGGGCGGTTCACCCCGGCATAGGCGACCCGGATCAGGATCTGGTCATGGCGCGGCACCGGCACCGGGCGGCGGGTCATCTGCAACTGGTCGGCATCGCCGGGCGCGGCGATCTCGACCGCGTTCATCGCGTCGGGAAACATCTTCTCTCCTTGTCAGCGGGTGGTCTTGCCGGGCAGGTCGCGGGTCCGGGGCGCGCGGATCCAGCCGAAGGCGGCGCGACCCAGCGGCGCGGCGCCCGGCAGCCTGCCGATCCGCGCCTTGACGCCCTCGAACCGCATCACCCCGTCGATCCGGCGGTCGATGAAGGCGCGGGTATCGGCGCGGCCGTCGGACTGGTCGCCCAGCCAGAACAGCACCGTCGCGCTGATCACCGCCGACAGCGTGGCGCGCTTGGAATACCAGTTCAAATCGTCCGAACCGTCGCCCAGCCCGGCCCAGATCGCATCCGCCGTCTCCCAGACCAGCCTTGCGGCCAGGGGTGCGTTCTGCGGCAGCGCCAGCGTCGCGGCACCGGCGCGGACCAGTTCGGGATCGACAAGGGCCAGACGCTGCCAGATCGAGATCGCCACGCGGTCGCGGAACCGGCCCTCGGGCGGCGTGGCGGCCAGCCAGTCGCGCAGCCCGGCATCGGCGCGGCGGTGATAGGCGGCGGCCAGCCCGGCCCCGCCCTGCGGGACCAGCACCCGCGCCATCGCCCCGGAAAGGCCCAGATCGCGCGCGACTGCCTTCAGCGCGCGGTCGTTCATACAGTCGAAGGGCACATGGATCAGCGCCGCATCCAAAAGCGTGTCACGGTCGGTTTCGGTCATTTCGGCCTCTTCTGGACAAGGGCGCCCGGCTTTGCTATTGGAACGCTTCCTGCAATCTTTGCAACTCTAACCTAGGAAGGTGGTGACAACCACATGCAGGTCAATGTTCGCGACAACAACGTCGAACAGGCGCTTCGTGCCCTGAAGAAAAAACTTCAGCGCGAAGGTGTCTTCCGCGAAATGAAGCTTCGGCAGCATTTCGAGAAGCCGTCGGTCAAGAAAGCCCGTGAAAAGGCCGAGGCCGTCCGCCGCGCCCGCAAGCTGGCCCGTAAAAAGGCTCAGCGCGAAGGCGCGCTGTAAGACGACGCGATCCGCGTTATCAGAAAGCCCCCGACGCCAATGGCTCGGGGGTTTTTCGTTACAACCGCCGCTTTGCGTTGCGACAGGCGCAACAAAGGGCCAGCGGACGACGACCGCCCGGCGGGAACTGCAAGGCCATCAGACCAACGCTCCGCCGCAGGCGTTTGCAGGGGGTCCGGGGGGCGCAGCTCCCCCGGCTATCGCGGGACGCAAATCAGCGGCGCCGCCATCGCGCAAAGGATCCCCGGAAATGCGCCCGGACCGGGGCACCGGGTTATTCGCGCAACCGCCAGCCCGTCGCAAAGATCCAGCGGATGATGCCGAAACAGACCAGCACCATCAGCCCGACCGCGAACAGCGACAGGCCCACCGGCACGTCGGCGAGGCCGAAAAAGGACCAGCGAAAGCCGGAAATCAGGTACAGTACCGGGTTCAGCTTGGCCACCGCCTCCCAGAAGGGGGGCAGCATACTGGCCGAATAGAAGGCACCGCCCAGAAAGACCAGCGGTGTGATGACCATCAACGGGATGATCTGCAACTGCTCGAACGATCTGGCCCAGAGGCCGATGATAAAGCCCAGCAGGCTGAAGCCGACCGCTGTCAGGAACAGGAAACCCAGCATCCAGAACGGATGCAGGATATGCACGCCGACAAAGAAAAAGCTTGTCACCAGGATCACCAGCGCGATCAGCATCGCCTTGGCGGCAGCGGCCCCGACAAAGCCCATCATGACTTCCAGCCAGCCTACGGGCGAAACCAGATATTCATAGATCGTTCCGCTGAATTTCGGGAAATAGATGCCAAAGCTGGCATTGCTGACCGATTGTTGCAGGATCGTCAGCATCATCAGGCCAGGCACGATGAAGGCACCATAGGGCACGCCCTCGACCGACTGGATGCGCCCGCCAATGGCCGCGCCAAAGACCACGAAATACAGCGTTGTGGACACCACCGGAGAGGCCAGCGACTGCCAGATGGTGCGGAAAAAGCGCGTCATCTCGTGGTGAAAGATCGCCCGGACTCCGGGCCAGTTGATCCCGGTCATGCCGCCTCTGCCTTCTGGTCGGCGACAAGCGCCATGAACACCTCTTCCAGGCTGGATTGCTTGGTCGAGACGTCGCGCACCGCGATCCCATGCCCCGCCAGATCGGCCAGCAGCCGGGCGATGCCCGTGCGTTCGGCGCGGGTATCGTATTCGTAATGCAGTGCCCGCCGGTCTTCGGACAGGGTAACGCGCCCCAGCAGTTCCGGGGGCAGCGCGGCCAGCGGCTCGTCCAGCTCGACGGTCAACAGCTTCTTGCCAAAATCGCCCATCAGCTCGGTCGTAGGTTTGACCAGCAGCAGGCGGCCGTGGTTGATGACACCGATCCGGTCGGCCATTTCCTCGGCCTCTTCCAGATAATGCGTGGTCAGGATGATGGTCACACCGTCGCGGCGCAGTTGTTCGACGACCTGCCACATCTCGCGCCGCAGGGCGACATCGACGCCGGCTGTGGGTTCGTCCAGAAACAGCACCCGGGGCCGGTGCGACAGCGCCTTGGCGATCAGCACCCGGCGTTTCATGCCCCCCGACAATTCGCGCGTGGCGGCATCGCGCTTGTCCCACAGGGCAAGGCTGCGCAGCACCTGTTCGATATAGGCGTCATCCGGCGGCTCTCCATACAGACCGCGGGTAAAGCGGACGGTATTGATCACCTTCTCGAACGGCTCCAGCGCGATTTCCTGCGGCACGAGGCCGATCATCCGCCGCGCCGCGCGCCAATCGCTGCGGATGTCATGGCCGCCCACGCGGACCGTGCCACCGGTCGGTACGACCAGCCCGCAGATGATCGAAATCAGCGTCGTCTTGCCCGCGCCATTGGGGCCAAGCAGGGCGATGATCTCGCCCTCGTCGATGGTCATGGACACATCGGTCAGCGCGGTGGTACCACTGCCATATCGTTTGGAAAGGTTCTCGATCTCGATGATCGGGGTCATGCCCTGCCTCCTTGGCTGTTCCTTCGCCGCTATTTCACCCGCAGCGGCTTGTCCATCGCGGGCCTCCGGCGGCGCAGCGTCGCGGCAAGCACGATCGCCAGAGCGACAAAGGCAAAGGTGCCCATGCGAAAGGCCCCCGCATAGCCCAGATGGGTAACAAGGGGCTGAGATGCCAGAGGCGACAGGAATTGTCCCAGAAAAATCGCCGATGTCACCAGCCCCGTGACCAACCCGCGATGCCGCGCTGGCGCGACGTTCAGCGCGGTGGTGATGAAAGTCGGCATGGTCAGCCCCATCCCCACGCCCATCAGAGCGGTGGCCAGCATGGCAAGGATCAGCGAATGCGCAAGGGCCAGCAGGGCAAACCCCGCCGCCAGCGCCAGAAACCCCGAGACCGGGGTACCGATCCGCCCCAGCCAGGGCCGGATCCAGCCGGTGATCACCGACATCAGCCCCGCCGTGAACATCATCGCGCCGATCACGTAACTGGCGGCGCGCGGGCCGCCGATGCCCTGTTCGTCAAGGTGAAAGGGTATCTGCGTCGGCACCACGTAATAGATCACGAAGGTCAACCCCGACGCGATCGCCATGATCGCGACGGTCAGTTGCCAGCCGGGTTCGCTGGCGTCGATGCGGGGCGCATGGCCCGGCCCGGCGGTCGGGGCGCAAAAGCGCGGCGGCTCGGGCAGGATCGCGGCCAGCAGCGGCAGGACCAGCGCCGCCAGCCCATAGATAGCAAAGGGCAGCCGCGCGTCGCTGGCCGCCAGCAACCCCGCCACGGTCACAAAGATCAGCCCGCCGAAATTCGTGGCCGCCATCTGATAGCCCAGCAACCGCCCCCGCGCCGCGCCCTCGAAGTAATCGCCCACCAGCGCCGCCTGCGAGGTCATGATCATCGCCACGCCCAGACCAAGGGCCAGACGGCTGACCAGCAGCGCCTCAAGCGAGGTCAGGTACAGCCCCGCCGTGCCCGCCACCGCATAGACGATCATCCCGATCAGCAACGGCTTGCGTCGTCCCAGCCGGTCGGTCAGCCCTCCGGCAAAGGGCGCGGTCAGCGCCACCAGCAACGAGGGTGCCGTGATCAGCATGCGCGTCAGCACCGCCGCTTGCGGATTGTCGGCAAACCGCGCCTCAAGCCCCGGCAGAGACGGCGTAATGGTCGAGTTGGACATGATGGTCAGCATCGCCGCCATCATAAGACCCCAGGCACGACGATCCCGCAGCAGGTGATCCATCTCAGTCACGCCCCTCATCGCTGGGGACTGGGCGATCATAGGGTCGGGCCTCGCGCGCATCGGCCAGCGAATCCGCCCACCAGCGCAGCCGATGGCAGAAATCGGCCATTGCCGCCTCGGCCCCTGCCGCGTCGTCCGGGTCGATGATCCGCCCTTCTTCGTCAAAGCGCCGCCAGGGCGCGCTGAAGCTGACCGTGTCGCGGATGGTGACGGTGTGCAGTTCCGCCAGAATGATCCGCAGCGCCTCGATGGCACGCAGCCCGCCCGAGATGCCGCCATAGCTGATCAGCCCGACGGGCCGTCCCCACCACTCGGTGGTAACGTAATCGATCAGCGTTTTCAGGTGCCCCGGCTCGGCGTGGTTATATTCCGGCGTGACGATGACAAAGCCGTCCGCCCCCGCCATCCGGGCGCGCAGCCGGTCGATGGCGGCGGCGTCTCCGATCTGGACGGGCAGCAGTTCGGGGTCGGCAGGGTCAAGGATCCGGGGCGCGAAACCATGGCGGGTCAGTTCCCTGACTGCCCAGGCCGCAATCCGGTCGTTGATCCGCCCCTCGCGGATCGAGCCCATGATCACCACGATCCGATTGCCCTGGGTCATCTGCCTCCCTTTCCCGTTCCGCCCCGTTCATAACCGCTTGGCCGCCACGCGGGGTCAGCGTGCCGCGCCCCGCAGATTGACATAATTGCCCAGCAGGATCAGTGCCGCCCCGGCGATCACCCAAGGGCCGACCGGTTCGTCATAAAGGGCCATTCCGACCACGGCGATAACTGGCAGACGCAGGAAATCGAAGGGCATCACGACGGTCGCGGGGGCGACGCGCAGCGCGTTGGCGATACAGAAATGCGCCGCCAGCCCGGCCGATCCGATCAGCGCGATCCATGGCAGCGCCGCCGCCGAAGGCAGCGCGATGTCGCCGTCTATCCCCGCGCAGGCGAATCCCAGAATCGCCTGAACAATGGTCATCCACCACAGAATGCAGGCGGTATGGGCCACGGCAGTCAGCTTTTTGGTAAAGATATAGGTAAAGGCAAAGCCAAGCGCCGCCGCCGCCCCGGCAATCACCCCCGGCGTGACCGGTGCCGCGCCGGGTCGCGTGACCACAAGGATCCCCGCAAATCCCAGCACCGCCGCCGCCGCCCGCGCCGCTGTCAGCCGTTCGCCCAGCATCAGCCGCGACAGCACCAGCGCCCAAAGCGGAGCCGTAAATTCCAGCGCGAAAACCTGTGCCAGCGGCACGGTGAAGATCGCATAAAACCACAGGTTCTGCCCCGAGAAATGGGCGACATTGCGGGCCAGATGCAGGCCCGGATGGCGCAGGTTCACATCGCCCCACAGCCCGCGCAGGCTGATCACCAGCGCGACCAGCGTAACGCCCACCAGCGACCGCCACGCCATGATCTCGAACGTGTCAAGTTCGAACGAGATGGCGCGCCCGGCAACCGCCATAGAGGTAAAGGACGCGACCGCGCCCATCATCCACGCCCCCGCAAGCAGTGGTCTTGTCTGCGGGTCGGCCTGTATTGCTGCGGTCATGGAAATGCGCCCTCTGATTCTGCGGCAGGGCTAGCCGATATTTGCAGCATCTGCAACGCGGGGCGGGCCGGACGGCGCGATGCGCCTTGCTTCCGGGCCGGGTCAGACCCCGTCGCCGACAAAGGCCTTTTCGACCACAAATTCCTTTGGCTCGGAATTTGCGCCTTCGCGCAGGCCGAACCCCTCCAGCACCGCTTTCACATCAATGTTGAAGGCCAGGCTGCCGCAGATCATCGCGCGGTCGGTTTCGGCGCTGACGGGGGGCAGGCCCAGATCGGCAAAGACCTTGCCCGAGGTCATGTTGTCGGTGATCCGGCCCATCTGCGGGGTTTCCTCGCGCGTGGTGGTCGGATAGTATAGCAGCCGGTCGGCGAAACCCTCGCCATACATCTCGGTCAGCAGCGGGTCGTTCTTCAGATTCGCGACCAGTTCGCGGCCGTAATCCAGCTCTGCCGCAGTGCGGCAGGTATGCATCATGATCACCTGTTCGTACCGCTCGAACGTGTCGGGGTCGCGCATCAGGCTGGCGAAGGGCGCGATGCCGGTGCCGGTGGCCAGGAACCACAGCCGCTTGCCGGGCAGCAGCGCGTCAAGAACCAGAGTGCCGACGGGTTTGGGGCGCAGGATGATCTGGTCGCCCGGCTGGATATGTTGCAGCCGCGATGTCAGGGGGCCGTCCTGCACCTTGATCGAATAAAACTCCAGCTCGTCATCCCAGTTGGGCGAAGCGATGGAATAGGCGCGCAGCAGCGGCTTGCCCTTGTCATCCAGCAGGCCGATCATCACAAATTCGCCCGAACGAAAGCGCAGCGAGGCGGGCCGCGTCACCCTGAACGAGAACAGCGTATCGGTCCAGTGCCGGACCGAGGTGACGGTCTGCGCGTCGGGCAGGGTCTTTCCGGCGGTCTTGGATGCGGTGTCGGCCACGGGCAGGTCCAGAGTCATGTTCGAATTCCTGAATGTCTTAGGCGAGTATCGGGCGCGGTGAAAGGGTCAACCGGCCAGACGCGACCGATGGTCCCAGTCGCGCCAGTTCGCGCGGGCAAGCCATTGATCCTGCGGCTGGCGGGCGGCCAGCGTGGCGGGGATCTGGACCTCGTCAAAGCCGACGCGGCGGGCCATGGCATATTGATCGGCAATCAGCCCGCCAGTGGCGCGCAGCGTTCCGTCAAAGCCAAGCGCCCGCAAGCGCCGCGCAAGGCTGAATCCGCGCCCGTCGCCAAAGGCAGGAAACTCGATGGCGACCAGATCGCGGTGGATGTGATCGACCAGGGTTTCCGGCGCGGTGTCGGGGGCCAGCGTGATTTCGGGCGTGCCCCCGGCCGGATGAAAGCCGTCGTCGCGGACGATGATGTCGGTGCTCATGCCGAGACCTTTCCACGGACCATGCGTCCGCCAATGAAGTGAATGCCGCATTCGGTCTTGTCGCTGCCCCGCCAGCGGCCCGAGCGCGGATCTTCTCCGGGTTTCACAGGCGAGGTGCAGGGCGCGCAACCGATCGAGGGATAACCTTGCGCGACCAGCGGATGACGCGGCAGGTTGTTTTCGATCATGTATTCCTGCACGTCCTCGGACCGCCAATGGGCCAGAGGGTTCACGCGCAACCGCGCCGGGGGCTCGGGTTCGAAAAACTCCAGCGCCACACGCTGCCCGCCCTGAAACCGCTTGCGCCCGGTGATCCAGGCGTCAAAGCCGGACAGCGCGCTTTCCAGCGGCACGGTCTTGCGAAAATCGCAGCAGGCATCGGGGTTGACCTGATGCAGCGTGCCATCGGGATCGTGGCGGGCAACCTCGGCCTCGCTGGCGCGGATCACGCGCACATCGGTCAGACCCAGTTTCGCCGAAACCTCGCGCTGGTATTCCAGCGTTTCCGGGAACAGCATCTGCGTGTCGATGAACAGCACCGGCAGGCCGGGGGCGACGACGCTGACCATATGCAGCAGCACCACCGATTCCGACCCGAAAGAGGATACCAGCGCCACCCGCCCCAGATCGGGGTCGGTGACGGCGCGGCGCAGAACCTCGGTCGCGGCATGGTGCCGGTACCGGTGGTTCAGCCGCCCGGCGCGATCGTCAAGGGTTCCGTCAAGCATGGGCAGCCTCGGGGTAAAGCGCGGCCTTGAACGGCGCGGGGCCAAGGCGGCGATAGGCGTCGATGAAACGTTCGCCCTCGTCCTCGCGCAGGTCCAGATAGGCGCGCAGCAGCCGGTCGATGGCGGGCACGACCTCTTCGGCGGGGAAACCCGCCCCGGCGCGCTGGCCGATGGCCGGAATGTCATAGGCATCGCCGCCAAGCGTGATCTGGTAATTCTCGACCCCGGCGCGATCCAGCCCCAGAATGCCGATATGGCCCAGATGGTGATGCCCGCAGGCATTGATGCAGCCCGAGATGCGGATGTTCAGGTTGCCAATTTCATCCTCAAGCCCGGCGGCGCGGAAATGATCCGCGATTTCCTGCGCGATGGGAATCGAGCGGGCGGTGGCCAGCGTGCAGTAATCCATGCCGGGGCAGGCGATGATGTCGCTGGTCAGCCCGGCATTCGCCGTGGCCAGCCCCGCCTCGCGCAGCGCCTGATACAGCACCGGCAAGTCGGATTGATGCACATGCGGCAGCACGACGTTCTGGTCATGGCTGATGCGCAGATCGGCATGGCCGTAACGCTCGGCCAGTTCCGCCAGCAGGCGCATCTGGTCAGCGGTCGCATCGCCCGGCGTTGCGCCCGGCGCCTTGAAGGTCACGATGACGCTGGCATAGCCTTCGGCCCGGTGGGGGCGCAGGTTGGTGTCGGTCCAACTGCGGAAGGCCGGGTTCGCGTCGCGTTCGGCGGCATAGGCATCAACCGGCGCGCTGCGGAAGGCCGGGGCCTTGAACCGGTCGCGGAAGGCGGCCAGCGCCTCGCGGTCGGCACCGTTGAAGTCGCGGCGGCGGCGGGCAAATTCGTCCTCGATCTCGGCGCGCAGCACGTCCAGCCCGCGCTCGGCCACGGTGATCTTGATGCGGGCCTTGTACTTGTTGTCGCGGCGGCCCGACAGGTTATAGGTCGCGATAATCGCCTCGATATAGGGTAGCAGATCCTCTGAGGGCAGGAAATCACGGACGACCTTGCCCAGCAACGGCGTACGCCCAAGGCCGCCGCCGATCCAGACCTGAAACCCGGTCTGTCCGTCCTGTTCGACCAGCCGCAGCCCGATGTCATGGGCAGCAATGATCGCGCGGTCCTGTGCGGCACCGGTGATCGCAATCTTGAACTTGCGCGGCAGGAACTGGAATTCCGCGTGATCGGTGGACCAGCTACGCAGCAGCTCGGCATAGGGACGCGGATCGGCGATCTCGTCCAGAGCGGCACCGGCGAAGGCGTCGGTCGTCACGTTGCGGATGGTGTTCCCCGAGGTCTGGATCGCATGCATCCCGACCGAGGCCAGCAGATCCAGCATATCGGGAATATCGACCAGTTTCGGCCAGTTGAACTGAATGTTCTGGCGCGTGGTCCAGTGGCCATAACCCTTGTCGTAATGCTGGGCCAGATGGGCCAGCATGCGCATCTGATCAGGGCTGATCGTGCCATAGGGGATCGCCACGCGCAGCATATAGGCGTGCAATTGCAGATAAACGCCATTCATCAGGCGAAGCGGGCGAAATTCATCCTCGGTCAGACTGCCATCCAGACGACGGGCGACCTGCGCGCGGAACTGGCTTGCACGGTGGCGGACATAGTCGGTTTCGACGGGACGAATATCGAACATCAGCTTGCCTTTGCCTTGCTGGCCTGAATGCCATGGAAATAGTTGGACGGGCCGGTCTGACGGAACGCCTCGCGGAAATGGGTCGGCTGCGGGCCATTGGCAGCGCGGCGCGCCTCGACCAGATAGGGGCCGACCACGACATTCGACTGACCGATAGCCTTCAGCATCGCCAGATCGGCAATAGCCTCGTCCTCGAACAGGGTCGCCTGCGCGGGATCGGCGGTCCAGCCACCTTCGCACATCCAGACATTATGGCCTTCGCGCAGATCGTTCGCGGTGATGACGCCCGGCTTCGCGGCGCTGGGGGTGAAGGCTTTGCTCATGGGATCGGCCCTGATTGTTTCTGCCTGCAATATAGAATTTTGTTCTGGTGTTTTGCGATGGCTTGGAAGAAATAAGGATGAACAAGTGGCAGGGGACGCCATGTCGGAACAAATTTCACATGATGCCGGTGCGGCACAGACTTCTGTCCGTCTGGATGACGTGGATCGGAAAATCCTCTTCCTGCTGCAACAGGATGCCAGCCTGTCGCTGGACCAGATTGCCGACCGTGTGGGGGCGTCCAAGACTCCGGTCTGGAACAGGATCCGCAAACTGCGCGAGGCCGGGGTGATCCGCCGGCAGGTGGCGATTCTGGACCCCGAGGCCCTGGGGCTTGAGGCATGTTTCTTCGTCCTGATCCGCACCAGCGAACATGACAAGGACTGGGCCGCGCGGTTCCTGAAGGCGCTGCGCGACCGTCCCGAGGTGGTCGAGGCGCACCGGTTGGCAGGCGATATCGACTATATCCTCAAGGTGCAGGTCCGCAACGCGCGAGCCTATGACCGGTTCTATCAGTCATTGATCGCCGAGGTGAAAATTCACAATGTGACGGCATTGCTGTCGATGGAAGAAATCAAGGCGACCAGCGCCTTGCCGATATTCGAGGTGGAAAGATGAACAAGACCAATGGCCAATGGGTGATCTGGCACAAACCGACCTGCTCGACCTCGCGCTTTGTGTTGCAGACGCTGCGCGACGCGGGCGTTGATCCGGTGGTGCGCGACTATGTGCAGGATCCGCCCTCGCAGGATGAACTGCGCGCTGCGCTGAAGGCGGCGGGAATTGACGCGCGGGGCCTGCTGCGTCGCAAGAACACACCCTATGACGAACTGGGGTTGGGCGATATGGGGCTGGATGACAACGCCCTGATTGCGGCGATGGCCGAACATCCGCTGCTGATCGAGCGACCGGTGGTGTTTGCGCCCGATGGCCGCGCCAGACTGTGCCGCCCCAAGGAAACAGTGTCCGAGATATTGCAGGCCGCCGGTTAGATCAGGTTCTGCCGCACCGCCAGCACGACGGCATTCAGCGTATTCGCCGCGCCCAGTTTCTTCTGGGCGCTGTCCAGCCGCATCTTCAGCGTGGACAGGCTGATATTCAGCCGGTCGGCAGCGTCGGATTGCCTGATGCCGTCGCGGATCGCGGCCAGCGCCTCGATTTCCGTATCGGACAGCGCAATCTTGGCGCGCACGAACAGCGCGGCCCATGTCTGCAGCTTGCTGTGCAGGACCATCATCTCGGTATCGGTCAGTTCGCGGTCGGGGCGGGCCAGCGACAGGAATGACCGTTTGCGCCCGACCTTTTCGACGAAGGTTGCGCCGAATTTCAGCCCGTATTTGGCCGCGTGCTTCATGACGCCGCGCGGATCGGGGAATTTGACCGCCGACCAGCGGGTTGCCCCGGTTCTGGCAATGGTCCATGCGGCGACAGGATCGCCGAAAAAGTAGTTTTCCTGTTCGTAGATCGTCGTCCATGCCTCGGGGTACTTGCTGAGGAAAAAGTCAGGCTGCCCGAAACGCAGGCCGAAACCCAGAACAAAGCCAGAAACACCCAGCTGCTCCAGAGCGCGCAGTTCGTCTTCATGGTTCGGGATAATCGTTTCGATCATGGCTCGGCATTTAAAAATTGACCAAAAGGACTGGCTAAATAGCCATGTCTCTGTACCTGGCGAAGTTATGCACTATGGTTCAACCCATAGCAATAAAAGCTACGACATCATAAGGCCGTCGTCGCGTGGTGGTTTAGTTGTCACAGTATCGGTGCCCGCAGGCAAGTCCTGTGCCTGCGGATTGTTTTCCCTGCACTAAAGGGGTTCGTTGCGTTTTTGCAACGAGGTGTGTTTTTTTGCGTCGCGCGGCGGCCTGATGTTCAACCAGTGATTTTGAGGCCGGGTACTTTGATGACAACGCAGGATCAACATCTGACAACGACCTTAAACGGTCAGATTGTCGCATCATATGACGTCAAGGTGATTCGATACCCCGATGGGTTGTCGGATTGGGGGATGGTTCATGACTATCTCAAGCTGCGAAAGCAGATTTTTGTCGATCGTCTGGAATGGCCCTTGTTCCATGCAGACGAACTGGAATTCGAACAATACGATTCCTTCGACACAACCTATGTCGTGGCCAGTCAGCGCGGCGAGGTCATGGGCGGCGCACGGCTGCGGCGAACCGATCAGGTCAGCTGCGCCGGGACGCTGCAATATTCCTATATGATCCGCGATGCCTGTCTGGGGATCCTGCCCGGACTGCCGCAAAACCTTTGCCATGAACTGCCACCTGCCGACCAGAATGTCTGGGAACTGACGCGGATGGTGGTGAATGGTCCCAGGGAAATCACCCGCGTGCTGCTGGAGGCGACAAATGATTTCCTGCACGAACAGGGCGCAAGCTCTGTGCTTTTCCTTGGCTCGCCGGCGTTTCTGCGTATGGCGCGTCATTGGGAATGGCCTGCCTCATGTCTGGGGCCGGTCGCTTCTAACAACGATGGTCGCTTTCAGGTGATCGAATGTCCCGTAAGGGACTATAATTAAGGCAGGGTTTTGGACATGCTTTCCGTTCGCACAAGAAACGAAACCGCAACTGCGGAACTGACCCGCGACATGATCGAGGCGATGCTGGCCAATTTCGATCAGTTCGCCGATGACAGCGGGGTGATCACGGTCGAATTCCGCGATAACGGGCTGTGGGTTCCGGCGGGCGAAAAGCACGGCCGGGAATTTCTGGGCATCGCCCGGATGCCGGGCTGCCTTCAGCACCTGAAATAACCTGCGGCGTCACCGGGCGGATTCGTAGATTTCAAATTCCCGCGTCAGGGCGTTTTCCAGCTTTGCAATTGTTTTCCTGCTGATTTCCTTGGGCATTTCCGGTGAGACATTCAGCCGCTGCGGCGGGCAGACCTTTTTGCCCAGCTTGTCCGACAGGTATTCATTGGCCTGCGTCGCGTTATCATAGCGAAAGATGTGGTCGATGACGAAGGGCGCGGCATTCGAGGTGACAAGATGGCTTTGGCGACCGATCAGGGCAAAGGGGGGCGGGGCATCGGCGACAACGGCGTCTACGAACTGGTCGAAGCTGATGCCATGGGTCGATGCATCGCGGTCGCGGATTTCGGGACGGGTCCGATAGCGATACCAGCTCCAGACCCAATCGACCGGCTCGCGAAAATAGGCGAAATGGTCCAGAGGTTTGCCGACCTGTTGAAACAGCGGTCTGATCTTGCTGGTGAATTTGGTCAGGCCCATATGCTTTAACTGCTGTGGATGCCGGAACACGACATCCGCCTGATCCTGCAAATGTTCGATATAGCTGTGGCTGCCGGTCTTGGGGATCGAGAACATAACCAAAGCGCGCCGCCAAAAGATCATCATGCTGAAATCCGGATCGTGAGAAATGGTCAGGCCATCATGGGGCCGAACGACAAGGCCGCGCAACCGGTTTGCTCCGGTCCGTGCAGGCGCCGGATCGGCCCGCCGCCCGCAACACATGGCACCGGGCAGGCATCACAGCCTGTTCGGCGCGGCCCGCCTTCTTGGGCAGACGCGCCGAAACATGATTGGAATCGGTGCCCTACCCGGCCGCCAGCGCCGCGACGATCCGGTCGCCCATCTCGACGGTCGAGACCGGAACGCCGCCTTCGGGGCCCATCAGATCGGCGGTACGGACGCCATCGGCCAGCACCCGCTCGACCGCGCGTTCCAGTTCCGACGCCGCCTCGCCCTGATCGAAGGAATAGCGCAGCGCCATGGCAAAGCTGAGGATGCAGGCGATCGGGTTGGCCTTGCCCTGACCGGCAATGTCGGGGGCGCTGCCATGGACGGGTTCGTACATGGCCTTGGGCCGGCCATTGGCCATCGGCGCGCCAAGACTGGCCGAAGGCAGCATGCCCAGACTGCCGGTCAGCATCGCCGCCGCATCCGACAGCACATCACCGAACAGGTTGTCGGTCACGATCACGTCAAATTGACGCGGCTGGCGGACAAGCTGCATCGCACCGTTATCGGCATACATGTGCGACAATTCGACATCGGGATATTCGTTGTCATGGACCCACTGGACCTCTTCGCGCCAGAGAATCCCCGATTCCATCACATTGGCCTTTTCCATCGAACAGACCCTGTTGCCCCGCTTGCGCGCCAGTTCAAAGGCGGAACGCGCGACGCGCCGGATCTCGCCGCTGGTGTAACGCTGGGTATTGATACCGACGCGGCCACCCTCGTTTTCGGGGTTGTTGTCGTCGGAATGGATTCCGCGCGGTTCGCCGAAATAAACCCCGCTGGTCAGTTCGCGGATGATCAGAATGTCCAGCCCGGCCACCACCTCGCGCTTGAGCGAAGAAAAATCGGCCAGCGCGTCAAAGCACTGCGCAGGGCGCAGATTTGCGAACAGATCCATTTCCTTACGCAGACGCAGAAGGCCGCGTTCCGGCTTTACGCTGAAATCCAGATTGTCGTATTTCGGTCCGCCGACCGCGCCCAGCAGAACGGCATCGACCGCCTGCGCCCTGGCCATCGTCGCATCTGCCAGAGGCACGCCATGCGCATCATACGCCGCGCCGCCGACCAGATCCTGCGTGACATCGAAGGACATGCCGCGATTGGCCTGAAACCAGTCGATGACCTTGACCACTTCGGCCATGACCTCGGGGCCGATTCCGTCACCGGGCAGGATAAGCAGCGAATATCTGTCGGTCATGTCGGCCCTCCTTGGCGCATCGGCAGTGTCATGTCCGGTTAGACGCAGGCCGCCACGGGGTCAAGATCACGGCGAATTGGGTTGCGGTTCCCGCCCGGATCATGCGGGATAGGGCCAATCAAAAAATGGCACGAGGCGGGTTGCGGCATGAAGCTGTGGGATGTGATCATGATTGGAACCGTCGTCATGGGCGTGATGCTGCTGGCGACGACGAAACTGTCCTTCGGGGGCGATCAGCTTGTTGTGCCCCTGCCGGATGTTTCCACGCTGGACCGGGGGCAGGCAAGCGACCTTGCGCGGCAACTGGCCGAGGTGAATGTGATCACCTCGAACTGCCCGGATTATCAGGTCTCGGACGGTGAATGGACGCTGCTGACCGGCACCGGCGACCTGCTGGCGCAGAAGCTGGGGCTGGACCCGTCCAGTTACGAACGCGACTATTTCGGCCCGGCCTTTGCGCTGCTGGACGATCCGGCGGCCTGTGACCGCATCGGCCCGCAGGCAAAGCCGCTGCTGGACAAGCTGCAACAGATGGGCGGCGGCATCCAGCCCGCAGGTAACTGATATCGCCGCTCTGTCCTCTGGCGCGCGGCTTGCCTATGCTGCCATGATCGCCCCTGCCATCGCACCGGGCGCATATCCTGATGCCGGAGGAAACGCATGACCGATCCGCTGGTCGTCGCGCCCAACCTGAAACGCCGCCTGTCGGGTGTGACCGCGACCGTCGTGCGCCTGATTCCGATACAGGCGCGGATGATCGCGATTCGCGCCACCGGCCCGGGATTGCCGCCCGAGGTGCCCCATATCCCGCTGCTCCGCGCCGCGACCCTGCCGCGCGACCGCTGGCGCGTCTGGCATGCGCGGCGCAACACTGAAATGGTGCTGGGCCTGATCCTGCGGCGGGTGCTGCGGCGGAAATACCGGCTGCTGTTCACCTCGGCGGCGCAGCGGCGGCATACCGGCTTTACCCGCTGGCTGATACGGCAACAGGACAGGCTGGTCGCCACCAGCCCGCAGGCGGCAAGCTATCTGGACGGGGCGGCGCAGGTGGTGATGCATGGCGTCGATACCGGCATCTTTCACCCGCCCGCCGACCGCACCGCGCTGCGCCGTGACCTCGGGCTTGATCCCGATGCGGTGCTGATCGGCTGTTTCGGGCGGTTTCGCGAACAGAAGGGCGTCGATTTGCTGATCCACGCCGGGCTGAACCTGCTGCCCGGCCGCCCCCGCGTCCAGATCGTCTTTACCGGCCGCGTCACGCCGGAACACCGCGCCTTTGCCGATGACCTGATGGCGCAGGTCGGGGCCGCCGGGCTTCGGGACCGGATCCGCCTGCTGGGCGAACTGCCCTGGGATCAGCTTGTCCGCCATTATCAGGCGCTGGACCTGTTCGCCGCCCCCGCCCGCTGGGAGGGGTTCGGCCTGACCCCGCTGGAGGCCATGGCCTGCGGCGTTCCCGTCATTGCCAGCCATGCCGGGGCCTTCCCGGCGCTGATCCGCGACGGCGAAACCGGCAGCCTTGTCGCAACCGGCGATCAGGATGCGCTGACTGCGGCGCTGCGCCACTGGCTGGACGATGATGCCGCCCGCGCCGCCGCAGGCCGCGCCGCCCGCGCCCATGTTCAGGCAAACCACGCCATCGAGACCGAGGCCCGCGCCCTGGTGGCCATCTATCGCGAATTGCTGGAGAGGCCATGACCCCGCTGCGCTTTCATATCGCGCGGCTTTTCCGCGACGAGGCCGCGCTGCAAAGGCTGTCGGTCCCGCAAGGAAATCTGCTGGCCGATCTTGAGGGAAAGTCGGTCGCGCTGGTCGGCAATGCCCGCGCGCTGGCCGGAACGCCGCTAGGAGCCCGCATAGATGCCGCCGATCTGGTCATCCGCATCAACCGCGCGCCCGCGCCCCGCGCCGCCAGCCATGGAAGCCGCACCGACTGGCTGGCGCTGGCGGTACACCTGTCACAGCCCGACCGCATCCGTATCGCGCCCTCGCGCATCCTGTGGATGTCACCCAAACGCAAGCGGCTGGACTGGCGCAGCGCCACCTCGCCGGGGTTTTACCTGCATCCGCTGGCCGATTATGGGGCGCTGAAAGACCGGCTGGCCGCCCCCCCAACCACCGGCGCGATGATGATCGAGCTGCTGCTGCGGTCAAGCCTTGCCAGCCTGATACTGTATGGCTTCGATTTCTTTGCCAGCAAAAGCCTGTCCGGAAAACGCAGCGCCGAACAGGTTCCCCATGATTTCGCCGCCGAGGCCGATTGGGTGGAAAACCTGATCCGTCAGGATTCCCGGCTGATTCTGACGCGCGGTTAGGCGGCTTTGTCCGTCCGGGGAACGGTCCTTCGCCAGGGCCGCTGGCCTTTGCCCGGAATGGTGGCAAATCCCTGATTCCGGTGGCAAGACCTGCCTGACGTCACGGCTGCCCGCAAAACATCTTGGTGTGTCACAAGGCGGGGGCTTTTCCGGCGGGCCGTCCTGTCCTAGTTTCGTCGCGAAGCAAGGACGGCGCGACGATGAACAACGTATATTGGGTCTTTGGCTATGGCTCTTTGATGTGGGATCCCGGCTTTACGCCGGTCGAGGCCGTCAAGGCCCATCTGACCGGCTATGCCCGCAGCTTTTGCCTGCGTTCCATCGCCTATCGCGGCACCGAAGAGGCCCCCGGTCTGGTGCTGGGGCTGGACGAGGATCCGGCGGCGCGGTGCAGCGGGCTGGCCCTGCGCATGGCCGAAGAGGATCATGACAAGGTCATGGCCGACCTGCGCGAACGCGAACTGATCACCGATGCCTATCGCGAAGAGGTTCTGCCCGTCGTGCTGGACGATGGCCGCACGGTCGCCGCCATCGCCTATGTGATGCAGCGCGATCACTGGCAATATGCCGGTGGGCTGTGCCCGACCGAGCAGGCGAAAATCATTGCCCGCGCGCATGGCGGACGCGGGCCCAACGCCGAATACCTGTTCAACACCGCCCGGCACCTGACCGAGATGGGGGTGTCGGACGCGATGCTGGAACAGCTTTCGCGGGACGTGCGGCAATTGCTGGACAAGGGCCACTGACCGGCCGTTTCACCTGATTTTCGAAACGCTTGGCAAGTGGCAGGTGTGCGCCTACACTCGCGCCGGAACGTTCATGTCAAACCGGAAGGCCAGCCTTTGAGCGAACAGACCAGCGAACAGGGACCAGAGGCCAGGCAACCCGGCAAGGGACCGGACAGGCGCATCTCGGCCACGCGCACCGCTGCCGCCAACGGTCCGGGGCATCCGCATTTCTCGCAGCCGGTGCGGCAGATCCTGCTGATGCTCAGCGTGCTGGCGCTGGTTCTGGCAGGCGGATGGTTTGCCTATGGCCGGATCCTGCCCATCTTTGCCGCAAACCGCTGGCTGAACGGGCTGATTCTTGGCGTGTTCGGTCTGGGTGTGCTGGCCTGTTTCTGGCAGGTCGCGCAGCTTGTGCATTCGGTAAGCTGGATCGAACGTTTCGCATCGCGCCGCCGCAATGCCGTCGAACGGGGTGTCGCCACGCGCAATTCCGCAGATGGCGACCGGCCACCCCGCCTGCTGGCCCCGCTGGCCGCGCTGCTGGGCGTGCGCGGACCGCTGGACGGGGTGATCTCGACCGGGTCAGCCCGCTCGATCCTGGAATCCGTGGCCACCCGCATCGAGGAATTGCGCGACATCACGCGATACCTGGCCAATCTGCTGATCTTCCTTGGCCTTCTGGGCACGTTCTACGGGCTGGCGACCACGGTTCCCGCCGTGGTGGACACGATCCGCGCGCTGGCACCGCAGGATGGCGAAAGCGGGATCGAGGTGTTCGACAAGCTGATGAACGGGCTTGAGGCGCAGCTTGGCGGCATGGCGACGGCCTTCTCTTCCTCGCTGCTGGGTCTGGCGGGCTCGCTGGTCGTGGGGCTGCTGGAATTGTTCGTGACCCATGGCCAGAACCGCTTTTACCGCGAGCTTGAGGAATGGATGTCGGGCTTCACCCGCATCAGCCTTGCCGGGGCGGATAGCGGCGATGAACTGGATCACGCCGCCGTCGCCACCTATCTGGAGCAAATGGCGCTGCAAAACGAACATTTGCGGCAATTCTATTCCGAACGAGAGGCCGCCCGCGACGCGGCGGGCGCCCAGGCGGATGAGCGGATTCTGGTCATGGCCCAGGCCATCGAGGCGCTGGCCAACCGGTCCGAGGCCGAACGCGAGGCATCGGTCGCGCGGGTCGCCGCCCTTGGCACGGCGCTGAACCGGATGACCGAGGGGCAGGCGCGGCTTGTCGAACTGGCGCAGGTACAGACCGACCGCCCCGCGCCAACGCTGGATCTGACGCGGATCGAGGCAGCGCTGGACCGGCTGGCCACCGAACTGACCGAGGGGCGCGAGGAATATGTTGCTGAACTGCGATCCGACATTCTTGTCCTGACACGCGCCGTTCGCGCCTCGCGGTTCAACGACCCGTTCCGCGATGATCTGCTGCCCGAATTGCCGCTGGCGCGGCACAAGGACGACTGATATGGCCCTGCACCGCGCCTCGTCCAACCGTTTCTCGGCGACGATCTGGCCGGGTTTCGTCGATGCAATGACTGCGCTGCTGATGGTGCTGATGTTCGTGCTGACCATTTTTATGGTGGTGCAGTCGGTCCTGCGCGAACAGATCAGCGACAAGGATGTCATCATCGACGATCAGGGCCGCGCCATCTCGCGGCAGGAACAGCGGTTGCAGGAACTGGGCCAGCAGGTTGCGGCACTGGGGCAGGCGCTTGGTGCCTCGGAACAGCGCGGCGCAGGGCTTGAGGATCAGCTTGCCGGTCAAGAGGCGCAGAATCAGGTGCTGACCGAACAGCTTGCCGCAGCCGAGGCCGAGGCCCGCGACCGTGCCGCGCGAATCACCCGCCTGACGAACCAGCTTGACGCCGGCCGGGGCGAGCTGGAGGCCGCGAAATCCCGTCTGACCGATTTCGAGGCCGAAGTCGCCGCCCTTCTGGCCGCCCGCGCCACTGACCGGAAACAGGCGGCGGCGGCACAAAAAGAGCTGACCGAACAGCAAAACCGCGCCTCGGCGGCAGAGCTGGCCATCGCCTCGGCCCGGCAGGAAATCGACGCGCAGGCCGAGACCGCGCGCCTTGCCGCCGCCCGCCGCGAGGCGCTGGAGGCGATGATCGCCGATTTGCGGCAGAAAACCGCCGGAACCACGCAGCTTCAGGCGCAGCTTGACAAGGCCGAGGCCGCAAAGCTGACCGAGGCGGCGGCGGCGGACGCGCTGCGCGCGCGGCTGGAAAAATCCGACGCCGAACTGACCGCCATGACCCTGTCGCTTGAGGAAAGCCGCAAGCGGGCCGAGGAAACGCTGACCCTGCTTGCCGCAGCCGAGGCCAGCCGCGACGAACAGGGCGCGGATGCCGCCGACAAGGCGGGGCTGCTTGCCACCGCGCGGGCGGAACTGGCGAAACAGAAGGAACTGTCCGCAGGGGATCAAAGGCGTGTGGCGCTGCTGAATGAACAGGTCGCCTCGCTGACGGCGCAGCTTGGCTCGCTTCAGGCGCTGCTGGACGTGGCGGGCGAGGAACAGCAGCAGGCGGAACTGCGCGTCTCGGATCTGGGCAACCAGTTGAACGCCGCGTTGCTGCGCGCCGCCGAGGAAAAGGACCGCAGGCTGACGCTTGAGGAAGAAGCAAGGAAAAAGGCCGAGGCCGAGGCTCGGGATCTGGCCCGCTATCGTTCGGAATTTTTCGGGCGGCTGTCGCAGATCCTGTCCGGGCGCGAGGGGGTCCGGGTCGTCGGCGACCGGTTCGTATTTCAGTCCGAAGTGCTGTTCGCAACGGGCGAGGCCAGCCTTTCGCCTGCGGGCCGTGCCCAGATCGACAGCGTGGCCGAAATGTTGTCCGACATCGCCGATGAAATCCCGCCGGAAATCGACTGGATCATCCGCGTCGATGGCCATACCGACAGCATACCGCTGACCGGCACCGGCACCTATCGCGACAACTGGGAACTCAGCCAGGCCCGCGCCTTGGCCGTGGTGCGCTATCTGATCAGCGAACGCGGCTTTCCCGCCGACCGTCTGGCGGCAGCAGGCTTTGCCGATACCCGCCCGGTCGCCGAAGGCGATTCCCCCGAGGCACTGGCCCAGAACCGCCGGATCGAACTGAAACTGACTGAACGCTGATCACCGGTACCGCAGCCGGTCATGCGCGGCCCCTTTCCGGTAAATCCCTCTTTTCAACACCGCGCCGCTGTGGAAAGTATCGCAATACAGGCCCCTTTACGAACAAGGGGCTGCAACAGGGTGGCAACATGGCGCGGCGTGGACCGGATGCAGAGGCACGACAGGGTCTTGGCCTGATCGCCCCGCCCTTCCTGTATGCGCTGGCGGTTCTGGCCGCACCGCTGTTGACCATCCTCGCCTACAGTTTCCTGACCGACGGGTATCTTCAGGTCGTGCACGAGCTGACGCTGGACAATTACCGGCAGGTGCTGACCGATCCGATCGTACGGACGGTGATGATACGATCACTTATCGTTTCGGCGCTGGTCACGCTGGTCACGGTGGGGCTGGCCTTTCCGGTGGCCTATTACGTCAGCTTCGTCATCCGCCCCGAACGGAAATCCATGTGGCTGTTCCTGATCACCATTCCCTTCTGGACCAGCTATCTGATCCGGGTATTCCTGTGGAAAGTGATCCTTGGCTATAACGGGGTCATCAACTCGACCCTGACGGGGCTTGGCATCATCGACCAGCCGCTGACCTTCATCCTGTACAATGTCAATTCCATCGTGCTGACGCTGGCCCATGCCTATGCGCCTTTCGCGATCCTGCCGATCTTTGTCGCGCTGGAAAAGATCGACCGCTCGCTGTTGGAGGCCGGGCGCGATCTGGGGGAAAGCCGGCTGATGACCTTTTGGCGGGTGACGCTGCCTCTGGCCATGCCCGGCGTGATCGCGGCGACGCTGATCGTGTTCATCCCGACCATCGGCGACTATGTCACACCCGCGCTGATTGGCGGAGGCAAGATCCCGATGATCGCCAACCTGATCCAGGTGCAGATGCTGGATCTGGACAACCGCCCCCTTGGATCCGCGCTGGCGGTGACAGCGATGGTGATCGTCGCGTTGGTCAGCGCAGCGTTCCTGTTCCTCAACCGCCGTTTCCTGAAGGTGCGGCAATGAGGGTGGTACGCGGCGGCGGTCTGCGCGCCTATGCGGTGGCCTATCTGCTGTTCCTTTATGCGCCGATCATCCTGTTGCCGCTGTTCGCGTTCAATTCCGGCACGATCATCGCCTTTCCCCTTCAGGGCTTCACAACGCAGTGGTTCGGGCAAATGTGGGCCAATGCGACCCTGCGCACGGCCCTTGGCAATTCGCTGATCATTGCCGTGTCGGCCTCGATCCTGTCCACTTGCCTTGGCATCTTCGCCGCCCGCGCCTCTACCCGGTTCAGCTTTCCGGGCAAGGGCGGGATGATGGGGTTCATCATGCTGCCGATGGTCCTGCCCGAGATCATCGTTTCCATGTCCCTGCTGGTGGTACTGCTGGGCGTGGGGGTGCATTTGTCGATCCTGACGGTAATCGTCGGCCATACGCTGATCTGCATGCCCTATGCCATCGCCATCCTGTCCACCGCCTTTTCCAGCCTCGACCGCTCGCTGGAAGAGGCCGCCTATGACCTGGGCGAGACGAAATTCGGCGCCTTTCGCCTGATCACCCTGCCGCTGGTCATGCCGGGAATCGTGTCTTCACTGCTGATCGCCTTCACCATCAGCCTTGACGAATTCATCATCGCCTTTTTCCTGGCCGGCAATCAGCCGACCCTGCCCACCTATATCTTCAGCCAGCTTCGTTTCCCCAAGCTGATCCCGATGATCATGGCGCTTGGGACGGTGCTGGTCGCGCTGTCGATCATGCTGCTTGCGATCGGCGAATATTTCCGCCGTCGCGGCATCGCCCGGATAGGCGGCAACAAGACCGGAGGCTTCCTGTGACCGAAACCCGCTGTCAGGTGCTGGACGCCGCCCGTCCGATGATCGAGTGTCAGGATGTCCACAAATATTACGGTGATTACCATGCCCTGCGCGGCATCGACCTGACCATCCGCGAGGGCGAGTTCTTTTCGCTGCTGGGTCCATCGGGCTGCGGCAAAACCACGCTTTTGCGGACCATCGCCGGGTTCGAAGATATTTCCTCGGGCGCGGTGCTGATCGACGGCAGGCATATGGAGGACGTGCCCGCCAACAAGCGCCCGACCAACATGGTCTTTCAGTCCTACGCCATCTTTCCCCATCTGACCGTGGCGCAGAACGTCGCCTTCGGCCTGCGCCGCGATCCCCGCCCGCGCGAGGAAAAGGCGCGGCTGGTCGATGAGGCGCTGGCGATGGTGGGACTGTCTGGCTATGGCAACCGCGCGGCACATGCCCTGTCGGGCGGACAAAGGCAGCGGGTGGCGCTGGCCCGCGCGCTGATCCTGAAACCCAAGGTGCTGCTGCTGGACGAACCGCTGTCGGCGCTGGATCGCAAGATGCGCGAACAGATGCAGGTCGAGCTGATCAAGCTGCAACGTCAGGTCGGCATCACCTTCGTGCTGGTCACGCATGACCAGGAAGAGGCGCTGGTCATGTCTGATCGCATCGCCGTGATGTTCGAGGGCGGCATCGCGCAGATGGACAGCCCCGAGGCGCTGTATGCCCGCCCCGCCAACCGCCGCGTGGCCGATTTCATCGGGGTGATGAATTTCCTGCCCGCAACGATCCTGTCTGAAAATGCCGATGGCTTGCGCGTCGATGTGGCCGGTCTGGGTCAAGTCGATCTGCCTCTGGGGCAAGTCAGCCGCGCCAGCCCCGGCGACGAGGGCGTGACCATCGGCTTTCGCCCCGAAACCATGACCCTGATCGCGCCGGGCCAAAGCCACAACCAGTCGCAGGAAAGCGGCGCGGTGATCGACGAGGTCGTCTATTACGGCGACATGACCTATTACGACCTGCGGCTGGACGACGCGACCGGCAGCGACGGCAAGCCGAGGACCGTCAGGATCTCGATGCGCAACGTCTTTGGCCGCGACGTGCAGGATATCGGCACCCGCACCCGACTGGCATGGTCGCCGGGTTCACTGGTCCTGTTCCGCTGAACCGCATCCGGAAGCGGCTGCCCTGACAAATGGCCTCTGGCAATGTCCGGCGGTGATGTGCAGGCTGTGCCCGCCCGCAGGTATAGAATGCCTGCCGGGGCGGAAGATCGGTTTTTGACATCGCGCCTGCCCCTGTCAAATATTCGCCTGATCCGTCAGGATCAGTTCCGAGGCCTTCTCGCCCACCATGATCGACGGTGCGTTGATATTGCCCGAAGGGATACGCGGAAAGACCGAGGCGTCGGCGACGCGCAGTCCATCGACGCCACGCACCCGCAGCCGGGCATCGACGACCGCATCCGGCCCCATCGCGCAAGTGCCGCAGGCATGAAAGACCGAGCCCGCGCGCCGCCTGATGTCGTCGCGGATCGCGTCGTCATCCTGCACCCCATGGCCGGGAACCAGTTCGCGCAGGATCCAGCGGGCCAAGGGTTCCTGCGCGGCAATGTGGCGCAGCATCCGCGCGCCCTCGACCAGCTCTTCCAGATCCTCGGGCGCGCTGAAATAGCCGGGATGGATTTCCGGCGCGGCCATCGGATCGGGGCTGCGCAGCCCCAGCCAGCCGCGGCTTTTCGGGTGGCAGTTGGACAGACCAAGCTGAAAGCCCGGAAACCGGTCCGGCGCGGTCAGCCGACGCTTGCCCGGCACCGTGCGGGTATAGCTGAGCGGAGAAAAGTAAAGCTGCATGTTCGGACGGTCGTGCAGGGCCGAGCTTTTGAAGAAGCCGCCGCCCTGATTGACGCCAAGCGACAGCGGCCCGCGCCGGGTCAGCAGGTAATGCAGCCCTGCCAGCAGCCTCTGCGGAAGGGGGCGCAGCACATCGTTCAGCGTCGGCCGGTTGGCCTGATAGACATAGTCAAAACCGATGTGATCCTGAAGGTTGCGTCCCACACCCGCCGCGTCCAGCAAGACCCGGATCCCCATGCGCTGCAACAGCGCACCCGGCCCGATCCCCGACAGTTGCAGAAGCTGCGGCGAATTGACGGCCCCCGCCGACAGGATCACCTCGCGCCGCGCCATGATCCGCTGAACCGCGCCGCCACGCCGCCGGTATTCGACGCCCGCCGCGCGCCGCCCGTGGAACAGGATCCGCGTCACATGGGAATGGGTCAGGATGCGCAGGTTCCGCCGTCCTCGCGCCGGATGCAGATAGCCTGTCGCCGCCGAGCAGCGGACCCCGTTTCGCGTTGTGATCTGATACAGCCCGACGCCTTCTTGCGTGGCACCGTTGAAATCAGGGTTGCCCGGCAGCCCGGCAGCCCTGGCGGCGGCGACATAAGCATGGCTTGACGGATGCGCCGAGCGGTCGATGCTGGTCACGCTGATCGGCCCGCCCTGCCCCCGCCATTCGTCCGCGCCCGCCAGATTATCCTCGATCCGCCGGAACAGCGGCAGCAGATCGGCATGGGACCAGCCGGGATTGCCAAGTGCGGCCCAGTCATCGAAATCCGCCGCCTGCCCGCGAATGAACACCATCGCGTTGATTGCGCTGGACCCGCCCAGAACCTTGCCGCGCGGCCAATAGCTTTGCCGCCCGCCAAGGCCGGGGTCGGGCCGGGTCATATAGCGCCAGTTCAGGCGCGGATGGTGAAACGCGCCGCCATAGCCGATGGGCATTCGCACCCACAGATTCAGGTCCGATCCGCCCGCCTCAAGCAGGGCCACCACGGCCCGCCCATCCGCCGACAGCCGGTTGGCCAGTACCGACCCGGCAGAGCCCGCGCCGATCACCACATAATCGGCCCAATTCGTTCCGTCCTCGCCCATTCACCCGACCAACGCTTGCCTGAGGGCAGAAAAGATCGGTTGCAGGAAACTGTCGAGGGCCATTCTGGACAAAGACGATGACCACCCGTCAGCGCCCGCGCCGGAACAGACCGGCGTTTTCATACAGATTTTCCAGTTGTTTCATGCGCGCCTCGGTCTGGGGCCAGGTGCGTTCCTGCACGGCAGCCAGCAGCGTTTCGAGCAGCACCAGCAGCGAGGCCGAAGAATCCCACGCCGAGGGAACCTCAATCTGGGCGGCAAAGCGGAACCGGGCGTGCCGCGCGACGGGGCTGACCCAGGGATCGGTCATCAGCACGATCTCGGCGCCGCGCCCGGCAGCCAGTTCGGCAAGCTGATGGATGGCGCTTTCATAGCGGCGAATGTCGAACACCACCAGCACATCGCCCGCCCGCATGTCCAGCAGCGCGGGTGGCCAGGCATTCGACAGGCCGGCCAGCAACAGAACGCCCGGCCGGACAACGCCAAGCTGGGTCACAAGATAGTCGGCCAGTGCATGCGTGATCCGCCCGCCCGCGACATGGATCCGCCGCCCCGGATCGGCCAGCATTTCGGCGCAGGCGTCGAATTCGGCATGGTCGATCCGCTCCAGCGTCACCGACATGTTCGTCAGCACCGCGTCGGCAAAGCGGTTCAGGATATGCGTCAGGGGGGCGCGATTGCTCCACCTTGCGCGCTTGGACAGAGGCGATTCAAGCCGTGCCTCGACCTCTAATCGCAACTGCGCCTGAAACTCGGGATAGCCGCGAAACCCAAGCTTCTGCACCAGCCGCAGCACGGTGGGCGTGGATACCCCCGCCTCTTTGGCAAGCCGCGACATCGAGCCAAGCCCCGCGACCGGGTAGTGCCGGGTCAGATGCCCTGCCAGCGCCCGCTCCAACGGTGTCAGTGCGTCGAAATGCCGGACAAGCCGGTCCTCGATCATTTCGGACGGGGCGGGGGCACTGCGCGTCATCTGCCGATCCTCCGGGCATGGGTCACGTAACGATTGTAACAACCACAACCCGTTTTGAAAAATTATTGACAGAGTCCGGTCCGATGTTCCAGCCTGACATTGCAGGAGGCCGGATGAACGACGGAACCGCAGTTTTCACGATCGAGAACGCCGCAGCGCCCGGCCCGGCGGTGCTGGTCTGCGAACATGCCTCGAACGCCTTTCCGCTGCCCTGGGGCACGCTTGGCCTGACCGGAGAACAGCGCCGCGCGCATATCGCCTGGGATCCGGGCGCGCTGGATCTGGCGCGCGCTCTGGCACGGGATCTGGGCGCACCGTTGATCGCGGGCGGGCTGTCGCGCCTGATCTATGACCTGAACCGCCCGCCCGACGCGCCCTCGGCCATGCCCGAGCGCAGCGAAATCCACAATGTGCCGGGCAATCGCGACCTGCCCCGCGCGGAACGCTGGCGGCGGACCGAACGGATCTATCTGCCCTTTCACGCCGCGCTGTCGGGCCTGCTGGCACGGCGGCTGGCAGGCGGGCAAAAGCCCGTGCTGATCACCGTCCACAGCTTTACGCCGGTCTGGCACGGCACCCCGCGCGAGGTAGAGTTCGGCGTGATCCACGACGCCGACGACCGCCTTGCCCGCGCAATAGCAGGCGGTGCGACGGGTCTGGTCACGCGCCTGAACCAGCCCTACAGCGCCGCCGACGGCGTGGCCCATACGCTGGCCCTGCATGCCACGCCGATGGGCCTGCGCAATGCCATGCTGGAAATCCGCAACGATCTGATCGCGCAAGGGGCGCAGGAAATGGCGGCACGGCTGGCCCCGGTGCTGCGATCGGCGATGGGGGCAGTCTGATGCCGGGATGGGCGATACGGTATGTACGCACGGTCGAGACGGTGAATTACCGGCTGGGCCGCTTGATCATGTATCTGCTGTTCGCGATCATGGGGATCCTGTTGTGGTCGTCGCTGACAAGGATGTTCAGCGTGCCGACCCTGTGGACCATGGAGATGGCGCAGTTCACGCTGGTTGCCTATTACCTGCTGGGTGCGCCCTATTCGATGCAGCTTGGCGCGAATGTGCGGATGGATCTGCTTTATGCCCGTCAAGGCCCAAGGGCGCAGGCGCTGTGGGATGTCGTCACCATCTTCTTTCTGCTGTTCTGTCTGGGCGTGATGCTGTGGGGCGCGGTCGATTCCACCGCCTACAGCCTGAGGATCAACGAACGCGCCCCAAGCGCATGGCGTCCGCCGCTGTGGCCGATCAAGCTGATCATCGCCCTGGCCTTCGCGCTGATGATCCTTCAGGCCATCGCACAGCTTGTGCGCGACCTTGCCCTGCTGCGCGGGACCACGATCCCGCACCCTTTCAGCGACGAGGTCCGGCGATGAGCCACGAATGGATCGCGCTTCTGATGTTTTCGACCATGCTGCTGATGATGGTCACGGGGCAGCGGGTCTTTGGAGCAATCGGCTTTGTCGCAGTGGTGGCGGCGCTGCTGATGTGGGGGCCGGGCGGCACGGATATGGGCTTTTCGGCGGTGATGAAGGTGATGCGCTGGAACGCGTTGCTGACCCTGCCGATGTTCGTCTTTATGGGCTATGTCATGTCGGAATCGCGGCTGGCTGAAGATTTATACCGGATGTTTCACGTCTGGTTCGGGCCGATGCCGGGCGGGCTGGCCGTGGGCACGGTCCTGCTGATGGTGATGATCTCGGCCATGAACGGGCTGTCAGTGGCGGGCATGGCCATCGGCGCGACCATCGCCCTGCCGGAACTGGTCCGGCATAATTACGCCAAGCCGATGATCTCGGGGGTGATTCAGGCGGGTTCCAGCCTTGGCATCCTGATCCCGCCCTCGGTCGTACTGGTCCTGTATTCGCTGATCGCGCGTCAGCCGGTCAGCCAGTTATGGCTGGCCGGAATCGGGCCGGGGCTGCTGATGGCGGCGCTGTTTATCGCCTATATCCTGATCCGCACCCGGCTGAACCCCGCTCTGGCCCCGCCCATGCCAGCGGCGGAACGCGCCGCGATCACCTGGCCGCAGCGGTTGCGCCTGCTGCGCGCGGGCATCCTGCCTCTGGTGATCTTTGCGGCGATGATGGTACCCTTCGTCAAGGGCTGGACCTCGCTGACCGAAAGCAGCGTGATCGGCGCGCTGGCCT
>NZ_JBKEBL010000326.1:0-15278 GCF_047973135.1 Paracoccus sp. (in: a-proteobacteria) | reverse complement strand
GCGCGGCTGATCGGCGCGCCTCCGGGCTATGTCGGCTATGACGAGGGCGGCGTGCTGACCGAGGCGGTGCGGCGCCGGCCCTATGCGGTGATCCTGTTCGACGAGGTCGAAAAGGCGCATCCCGACGTGTTCAACGTGCTGTTGCAGGTGCTGGACGACGGTGTTCTGACCGACGGTCAGGGCCGCCGCGTCGATTTCAAGAACGCGCTGATCGTCCTGACCTCGAACCTTGGATCACAGGCGCTGTCCACGCTGCCCGAAAGCGCGGATTCGACCGATGCCCGCCATCAGGTGATGGAGGCGGTGCGGGCGCATTTCCGCCCCGAATTCCTGAACCGGCTGGACGAGATCATCATCTTCCGCCGCCTGACACGCGACAACATGGACGGCATCGTTCGTATTCAGTTGTGGCGTCTGGAACAACGGCTTGCTGCGCGCAAGATCGCGCTGGAACTGGACGACAAGGCGATGAAATGGCTGGCCGACGAAGGCTATGACCCGGTCTTCGGTGCCCGCCCGCTGAAACGCGTGATCCAGCGCGCCTTGCAGGATCCGCTGGCAGAAATGCTGCTGTCGGGCGAGGTGCTGGACGGCCAGACCGTCAATGTCAGCGCGGGCAGCGACGGGCTGCTGGTCGGCGACCATATAGGCCGCGCCGGAACCAAGCTGGGTGCAGTCGGCGAAGGCCCGAAAGCCGACGCGACCTTGCACTAAGACCCGACCGCCCCGCCAGCGATGGCGGGGCGGTCAGCCCCCGCTGGCGGACATGAATCCGTGGCCTCCAACCTCATTCCTCGGGCAACGCCGCCAGAAACCGCTTGACCAGCAGGGCCGAATTTTCGGCGGCCAGCGACATGAAAACACCCATCTCGTTCTCGCCTTCGCCGCCTCCGGCCAGATCAGACAGCGACCGGAAGGCGATGAACGGCACCTGATTGGACCATGCCACCTGCGCCACGGCAGCGGATTCCATATCCACCACCTGCGCGTCAAAAGTCTGGAAAATCCAGTCCCTGACGCCCGCATTGTCCAGAAAGGCCGAACCCGACACGCCGTTACCGCCAAGATGAATCTGCGGGGCATGGGACAGGCAGGCATTGTCGGCATTGCATTCGGCAAGCTCGGTATCACCCGCGACCTGACGAGCGGTCGCCAACAGGACAGGATCGGCAGGGAACCAGAAATGCGCCTCGGGTTCGCCCCGATCCGAGGCAACAGTGGTTTCGCGGGTAAAGATCATGCCGTAATTCGCAAATGGCGAGGTCATGAAGGACGGAATCGCGAACTGGCCGCCGGTTTCGCGAGCCAGCACCGTTTCCAGATACTGCCCCCACTGATCTGCCACGACCACATCGCCGATCCTCAGCGACGGATCGACACCGCCCGCAATGCCGGAAAACACGATCCCGCTGATGCTGAAATGATCCAGCGCCAGTTGCGTCGTCATCGCCGCATTGACCATCGACACACCCGACAGGAACAGCACTACCTCCCTGCCCGCCAACGTGCCGGTCACAAATTCGGTGCCGTTGATCCTGTGGGTCTGTGCGCCCTCAAGATCCGCCTTAAGGCTGACCCATTCCGGCGGAAAGGCCGAAATGACGGCCATTCGGGCAACATCGTCCTGCGCCAGCGACGCGGCAGGTACGGAACAAATTGCCACCGCAGCGACAACGGACAGGTATCTTGCAATCATGACTTACGATCCTTTCCATATGAAATCCGGGCCATGATGGCCCAGGCAACGCACCCTGCCAATTCCCCGCGTATTGTCGCAGCGTCAGTCTTGTCCGGCACACCGCAAATACCCATCCTCTGATCATCACAAGGAGGATTTCATGCTGCCCCCCATCCTGCAAAACCTGCGCATTCCCGTTGTCGGCTCACCCATGTTCATCGTGTCGGGCCCCGAGCTGGTCATCGCGCAGTGCAAGGCCGGCATCGTCGGCAGCTTTCCGGCGCTGAACGCCCGCGAGAAGGAGGGTGAGCCAATCCAGCTTGACCTGTGGCTGACCCGCATCGCCGAGGAACTGGACCGCCACAATCAGGCCAATCCCGACCGGCCCGCTGCGCCCTTCGCCGTCAACCAGATCGTCCATCGCAGTAATGCCCGGCTGGAACGCGACATCGAAATCTGCCACCGTCACCGCGTGCCAATCTGGATCACCTCGCTTGGCGCGCGGACCGAGGTGAACGAGGCCGCCCATGATTGCGGCGGGATTACCCTGCACGACATCATCAACAACCGCTTTGCGCGCAAGGCCATCGAAAAGGGTGCCGACGGGCTGATCGCCGTGGCGGCGGGCGCGGGCGGACATGCCGGGCCGCAATCGCCCTTTGCGCTGATTCAGGAAATCCGCGACTGGTTCGATGGTCCGCTGCTGCTGTCGGGGTCCATCGCGACCGGGCGCGCGATCCTTGCCGCGCAGGCCATGGGGGCCGATCTGGCCTATATCGGCAGCCCCTTCATCGCCACGACCGAGGCGAATGCCCAGCCGGAATACAAGCAGATGATCGTCGAATCCGGGGCGATGGATATTGTGACCTCGTCGCTGTTCACCGGGGTGTCGGGAAATTATCTGGCGCCGTCCATCCGCAATGCCGGGCTTGACCCCGAGGCGCTGGCCCATGCTGATGCCAGCAGCATGGATTTCAGTCAGGGATCCTCCAAGCCCAAGGCCTGGAGCACGATCTGGGGCAGCGGTCAGGGCATCGGCGCGGTGCGCGAGATCCTGCCCGCTGCGGTACAGATCGACCGTCTTGTTGCAGAATATGCAGCCGCAAGGGCCGCGATGGCACAGCTTTGATCTTTGCGCGGGGCGTTCCGGCCCCCATATTGGGCCGGAACAGTCATCACCCGTGGAGGATGTAGTGGTTTACCGCAAGACACCGGATGCAATCGGCCGCCTGACGCCGGAACAATATCGCGTCACGCAAGAGAACGGCACCGAACGGGCCTTTACCGGTGAATATGACCATCATTTCGAACCGGGGCTGTATGTCGATGTGGTCTCGGGCGAACCTCTGTTCACCTCTTCCGCAAAATATAACTCTGGCTGCGGCTGGCCCGCCTTTACGAAACCCGTCGATGACAACGTGACCGAACATCGCGATGTCAGCCACGGCATGATCCGCACCGAGGTGCGGTCGCGTCACGGCAACAGCCATCTGGGCCATGTTTTCCCCGACGGACCCCGGCAGGCCGGTGGGCTGCGCTATTGCATCAACTCGGCCTCGCTGCGCTTTGTCCCGCGCGACCGGATGGAGGCCGAAGGATACGGCGCATGGCTGGATCAGGTTTCGGAGGCACAGCATGGCTGAGCGTGCAGTACTGGCCGGAGGCTGCTTTTGGGGCATGGAGGATCTGATCGGGCGTCTGGCGGGGGTGATTACCACGCGGGTCGGCTATACTGGCGGCGATGTGGCGAACGCGACCTATCGCAATCACGGCACCCATGCAGAAGGAATCGAGGTGATCTTTGACCCCTCGATCCTGACCTATCGCCGCCTGCTGGAGTTCTTTTTCCAGATCCACGACCCGACCACCCCGAACCGGCAGGGCAATGACATCGGCAGCAGCTATCGCTCGGCCATCTATTTCATCGACGATACGCAGCGGCAGATGGCCATCGACACGATCGCCGATGTGAACGCCTCGGGCATCTGGCCGGGCAATGTCGTGACCGAGCTGGAACCGGC
The DNA here is from genome assembly GCF_047973135.1 of Paracoccus sp. (in: a-proteobacteria). Lineage (GTDB taxonomy): Bacteria > Pseudomonadota > Alphaproteobacteria > Rhodobacterales > Rhodobacteraceae > Paracoccus. The sequence goes on along the minus strand of NZ_JBKEBL010000326.1, from coordinate 11,579 downwards.
AGGCGATTTCTGGGAGGCAGAGCCAGAACACCAGAACTATCTTGAACGGTTCCCCAACGGCTATACCTGCCATTTCCCGCGCCCGAACTGGGTTCTTCCCAAACGCAGCGCCGCCGAATAGGCGCATGGACGGGTGCCCGGCCCCAAGGCCGGGCACCGGGCGTCAGTGACCCAAAATCTGACTTAGGAACAGCTTGGTCCGTTCCGATTGCGGGTTGTTGAAGAAATCATGCGGGTTGTTCTGTTCAACGATCTGGCCCTGATCCATAAAGATCACCCGGTTCGCCACCGCCTGCGCAAAGCCCATCTCATGCGTGACGCACAACATGGTCATGCCTTCCTCGGCCAGTTCGATCATCGTGTCCAGAACCTCTTTGATCATCTCGGGATCCAGCGCCGAGGTCGGTTCATCGAACAGCATGATCCGGGGCTGCATGCACAAGGACCGCGCAATCGCCACGCGCTGCTGCTGGCCACCCGATAATTGCCCCGGATATTTGCCCGCCTGTTCAGGGATCTTGACCTTTTCCAGAAAGCGCATCGCGGTTTCCTCGGCCTGTTTCTTGGGTGTCTTGCGCACCCAGATCGGCGCGAGAGTGCAGTTTTCCAGGACGGTCAGATGCGGAAACAGGTTGAAATGCTGGAACACCATGCCAACCTCGGACCGGACCTTGTCGATATTCTTGATATCGCTGGTCAGTTCGATCCCGTCCACGACGATGCGGCCTGACTGATGTTCCTCAAGCCGGTTGATGCAGCGGATCATCGTGGATTTGCCCGACCCCGAAGGCCCGGCGATGACGATCCTTTCGCCCCGGTGGACGGTCAGGTCGATGTCGCGCAGGACGTGGAACGTCCCGTACCATTTGTTCATGCGGGCGATTTCGATGGCAATCTCGTCGCTGACGGCCATCTGGCTGCGGTCGATATCGCGGGTGACGGCTTCGCTCATGTTGGCCTCCTTACCTGTGGTCACGACGCAGCCGGCGTTCCAGATACATGGAATAGCGCGACATGCTGAAGCAGATGATGAAGAAAATGGCGCCGACAAAGATGAACGGCTCCCAGTAGATGCCCTTCCAGGCGAAATTCGCGCGGACGAAATCGGAAATGCCCTTCAGCGGGTCGAACAGACCCACAAAGGTCACAAGCGTCGTGTCCTTGAACATCCCGATAAAGGTCGAGACGATGCCGGGGATGCTGATTTTCAACGCCTGCGGCAGGATGATCAGCCGCTGCGCCTTCCAGTAATCCAGCCCCAGCGCATCGGCGGCCTCGTACTGGCCCTTGGGCAGGGCGGCCAGTCCGCCGCGGATCACCTCGGCCATATAGGCGGCGGCAAAGATCGTCACCATGATGATCACGCGCAGGATGATGTCGAAGGTCGTGCCCGGCGGCAGGAAATAGTTCAGCAGCAGCGAGGCCACGAACAGCAGGCTGATCAGCGGCACGCCCCGGATGAACTCGATGAACATCACGGCCAGCGTGTGCACAAGGAACATGTCCGACCGCCGCGCCAGCGCCAGAACGATCCCCAGCGGCAGCGACAGCGCGATCCCGGCAACGCCAATGGTGATCGCCAGAAGGAAACCGCCGAACTGATCCGACGTCACGCGCGCAATGCCAAGCGGCAGGATGCTGTGCAGCCAGCCCGCCACATCACCGGCAAGGAATATCCACCACAGCGGCGCAATCAGCAGCCCCGCCACAACGGCCAGCATGGGCGAGACGCGGGCGACGAGGTTCCAGCCCAGATAGGCAAGCGCAAACCCCGCCAGCACCATCAGCGGCCCCCATAGGCTGCCGCCCCACAACAGCCAGACCCCCAGCAGCGGATAGACCGCCGAAAAGGCGATCAGACGCATGGGCTGGCGTTCAGCGATGATGGTCGCCCCGATCATGACCGCGGCGGCCAGCAGGAAGGCCAGCAGCGGCACGCCCACCGACTGCGTGAAGATCAGCGTCGCGACGGTCGCGACGACCAGCACCACCCGCCGGATCATGCGCGATTCGGAAAACAGCACCGGTGCCAGCGCCACCAGCAGCAGGCCAAAGGCCAGCAGCGGGCGCCAATAGAACTGCGGCGGATAGAAGCCAAAGATGTACTGATGCCAGCGTTCGCGAATGACGGCGAAACAGGCGCCGCGCGCACCCTCGCCCCAGGTCTCGGCGATGATCTTGCGGCAATCGGCCAGACTGCCCGCGTTCCAGACGGAATGCGCGAACCAGTCCCAGAAATGGCTGACCAGAAACCAGATGATCGCCAGACCCAGCAGCGTCAGAACCGTGTTGACCGGCCCCGAAAACAGGTTGTCGCGCAGCCACCTGATCACCCCCGCCTCGCGGGCCGGGGGCGGTTGCGGCGGCAGCATCGCGTCGCGGACAAAGGCGAGGGAACTGGCGTGAAGATCGCTCATTCTACCGCTCCTTCAGTTTGACGCGGGCGTTGAAGATATTCATCCCGCCCGAGATGATCAGGCTAAGGATCAGGTAAACCAGCATCATCAGCACGATGCTTTCCAGTTCGCGTCCCGTCTGGTTCAGCGTCGTACCGCCCAGGGTGCCGCGCAGGTCCATATAGCCCACCGCAATCGCCAGCGAGCTGTTCTTCATCAGGTTCAGATATTGCGAGATCAGCGGAGGAATGATCACCCGCAGCGCCTGCGGCAGGATCACAAGGCTCATGGTGCGGTTCGGTTGCAGACCCAGGGCATAGGCGGCCTCGGTCTGGCCCTTGCTGACAGCCAGAATGCCGCCTCGCACGATTTCAGCGATAAAGGCCCCGGTATACAGCGTCAGCGCCAGCCACAGCGCGACCAGCGCGTTCTGGACGTTCAGCCCGCCTGCAAAGTTAAAGCCCTTCAGTTCCGGCGGCACCAGATGCAGCCCGAAATAAATGATCAGCAGCAGCGACGGAAGCACCATCACCGCCAGGCTTTTCCACCATGTCACCGGGCGCCGGCCCGTCTGGTCCTGCACGCGCTGCGCATGGGCAGCAATGGCCCGGTGAATGGCCCATCCGCCAGTCAGCACCGCCAGAAAGGCGATGGTTGCCCAACTGACCATGATCCGCGCACCCAGATCCAGAACGCCGGGATCGTTGGTCATGGCCAGCGTCGGAATGGCGGTATAGCGGTTGGTCAGCGCGACATTGTCGAACAGGATCATCGACCATGCCGGATTTTCCCCGCGATAGGCATTTGGCGCGGGCAGAATCTCGGTAAAGATCGCATAGATGATCAGAATCCACAGCATCAGCGGGATGTTGCGGAACATCTCGACATAGACGGTCATCAGGCGCGCGAACAGCCAGTTGTTCGACAGCCGCGCCACGCCCACCGTGATGCCCAGAATGGTGGCCGCCACACAGCCCAGAACCGAAATGATGATCGTGTTCAGCAGCCCCACCACGGCGGCGCGCAGATGCGTGTCATCCGAGGTGTAGGGGATCGGCGTCTGGGGAATGTCGTAACCCGCCCGCTGGAACAGAAAGCCGAAATTGAAGTCCTTGCCCAGGGCGCTGAGGTTGCGGACGATATTTCCAAGCAACCACCAGCCAAAGGCCATGACAAGGATGAACACGATCACCTGAAAGGTCATGGACCGGTAACGCCGGTCATAGATCAGCATACTTGGCCGGAACGGCGCGGCCACCGGAACCGTGGCGTCTGTCATGTTCTGTTTTTCCCCGTTGGCCGGCCTGCAGCTTTGCCGCTGCTTTCTCGCGACCGGTCCTTGCCGTGCCAAAGTTGCGGGGGCGCCAAGGCGTCCCCGCATCGTTTCGTGCCGATCAACGGAAAGGAGGCGCGTACATCAGGCCGCCCTGCGTCCATTGCGCATTCAGGCCACGGGCCAGCCCGATCGGGGTTTCCTCGCCGATATTCTTGGCGAAAATTTCGCCGTAATTGCCGCTGGCCAGAATGGCCCGCTTGGCCCATTCCTTGTCCAGCCCGATCATCGCGCCCAGATCGTCGGTCACGCCCAGCAGGCGCTGCACTTCGGGGTTCTGCGACGATTTGATCAGTTCATCGACATTTTTCGAGGTGACGCCATATTCCTCGGCAGCGATCAGCGCGAACAGTGTCCAGCGGACAATGTCGCCCCAGTTGTTGTCGCCGTGGCGCACCGCCGGCCCCAGAGGCTCTTTCGAGATGATCTCGGGCAGGATGATGTGGTTTTCGGGGTCGGCAAAGGCCGCGCGGGTCGCCGCAAGGCCCGAGGCGTCGGTCGTATAGGCGTCGCAGGCACCGGCCATGTATTGCTGTTCGCCCTCGGCATTGCTGTCGATATTTACGGGCTGATAGCTCATGTTGTTGGCCTTGAAGTAATCGGCCAGGTTCAGTTCGGTGGTGGTGCCGGTCTGGATGCAGATCGTCGCGCCGTCCAGTTCCTTGGCGCTGGTCACGCCAAGATCCTTGCGGACCATGAAGCCCTGACCGTCATAATAGTTCACGCCCGGAAAATCCAGTTTCAGATCCGTATCGCGCGAAAAGGTCCAGGTCGAGTTGCGCGCCAGAACATCCACCTCGCCCGAGGACAGGCCCGTGAAACGGGTCTGGCCGGTCAGCGGGACGAACTTGGTCTTGGCAGGATCGCCCAGAACCGCTGCGGCGATTGCCTTGCACAAATCGATGTCAAACCCGGTCCAGTTGCCATTCGCGTCCGGAGCCGCGAAACCGACAAGGCCGGTATTGACGCCGCAGTTCAATTCGCCGCGCGCTTTCACATCAGCCAGCGTATCGGCAACGCTGACCGACGCTGCCAAGCCGGCAACTGTGAAACAGCCAATAAATACCGCTATTTTCATATCTACCTCTTTGTTGGGTCTCCGGGCTTGCAGCTTTGTCATTCCCAGACCCTGGGGTTGTTAGGCCGCTTCGCCAGGCCGCCTGATTGTGCCGGATGATGTCAATAAGACACTGCCCCGGTTAGCAATCATTCTGCCCATCCGTTCCGGCAGGTCAAGCTAGACGCAGGTATGAGCTGACCTTCACGTGAGGTAAAGGCGCGACAATTCCCGAAAACGGGCGGCCAAAAGCATCGCGGAACGCCGGTATTCGGCGGCCTGCTGCGCCTCATTGTCCTCTCCCCAACGGGCTGCCTGAAACCGTTCGTCGATTCGCGACAGGTGAAACGCCTCGTCCGCGCCCAGCCTTCCCTCGATGACGGCCAGCCCCAGCAGCAGTGAACCGGGCAGGGTGACAAGATCATGCAAGGCGGTCAAACCAAAGGGTTCCAGCGCATGCACCCGCGCCCGCAACCGGGCCAAAGAGGCAGAGGGCTGTTCGACCGGAATCACACCATGGGTGATGCGCAGCGGTGCGTTCAACTGCGTCGCAGCCCAGTCGATCACCGGATCCCATCCCTCGGCCTGCAAACGCACCAGATCCTCGGGGGCGTCGGCGCGATAGCATAGCAGGTCCGTCCCGCCATAGGCGGTCAGCATATCCGCGACCTCGGCGAATTTCGGCGTCACCTTTTCAATGGCCGAATTTGCGGCACGGGTCAGCGGCATCGAATTGGGGTTGATCACATCGTCCTGCGCGTCCCATTCCTGCGCAATCGCGTCGGCCAATGCACGGGCAGGCAGCAACAGCGCGTGTTTGCCCGGCGTCCGCACCGGGCGACCGTCCAGCAAAACCTCGAATCCGCCATCGGCCTGCCGGACCGCCGCCGCCTTCCAGAACCGTCTGGCTTTCCATTCGCTCATGCCGCCCACTCCACAATTCTGGCGGTCAGGGCCGGAAAATCCGGCGCGACGAAAGCCGCGCCCGCCTGTTGCAGCGCCGAAACCGGGTGATAGCCCCATGCGACACCAAACCCCGTCACACCCGCTGCCCGCGCCATCAGCATGTCAAAGCTGGTATCCCCGATCATCACAGCATCCGCCGCCGCGACCCCCGCATCATCCAGCGCCGCGTGCAGCATGTCGGGCGTAGGTTTTGAGGGGTGATCGTCCGCCGATTGCAACGACACGAAGCGGCCATGCAGGTCATGCGCCTCGATCATCGCCCGCAAACCTCGCCGCGATTTGCCCGTCGCCACCGCCAGCAACATGTCAGGCCGCGCCGCCAGCGCATCCAGACAATCCCGCGCGCCGGGATAAAGCGGTGCCTCTCCGGCAGTGCGGACCTGCGTGAACGCCGCCCGATAGGCTGCGACGATCCGCGCCTGTGTCTGTTCATCGGCCTGCGGCACAAGCCGGGCAATCGCCACGTGCAGCGACAGGCCGACAATGCCCAGCACCTGCGCCCGCGCAACCGGCGGAAGGCCGGCCTGTTCGAACGCCACATTCATCGCGGCGCAGATATGATGCTGGCTGTCGATCAGCGTGCCATCGACATCGAAAACGGCCAGTTTCATTCATCCTCCGCGAAAGGATCGGCGGGCACATCGTTTTCGTGCCAGCCCAAAGTTTTCCATGTCCGGCGCATATGTTCGGGCAAGGGCGCGGTCAGGGTGGTGCGTTCGCGGGTGATCGGGTGGTCAAAGGACAGGCTGCGGGCGTGCAGATGCAGCTTGCGGCTGATTTCTCCGCCCAGTTGCGCGCCCCAGCCATCGCCCATGTTTTCCTGACCCGAGCCGCCATATTTGCCATCGCCAACAATGGGATGGCCCAGCTCGGCCATATGCGCGCGCAACTGATGGGTGCGGCCCGTGATCGGCACCAGCGCGCACCAGCTTGCCCGTGTGGCAAGGGCATCCAGCACGGCGTAATCGGTGGTGGCACGTTTCGCGCCCTCGGTCGCGGCAATGTCGCGGGGATGGACGCAGACCATCTTTTCCCCCTCGCCGCCGCGCCCATGCCCCGGCGCCTTGACCAGACCATAGCGAATCGTGCCCATGCGCGGATTTGGTACGCCCGCGACGGCGGCCCAGTATATCTTGCGCGTGGTGCGGGACCGAAACGCCTCGGACAGGGCGCGGGCGACGCGGTCGGTGCGGGCCAGCAGCAGGATACCGGACGTATCCTTGTCCAGCCGGTGTACCAGCTTGGGCCGGTCCTTATAGCCGAACATCAGCGCTGCGGTCAGCCCGTCCACATGCCGGTCCCCTTGCCCGCTGCCGCCCTGCGACGGCAGACCCGGAGGCTTGTTCAGCGCGATGATATGCTGATCCTTCCACAGCACCGCCTGCTGGATCATCTTTTCGTCGGATGCCGCAATCGCGGGCCGGGCTTTCGCCGGTGCCGGTGCCGCATCGGGCAAGGGCGGCACGCGCACCTCTTGCCCCGGCCCGACACGGCTATTCGCCTTGACCCGCCCGCCATCGACACGCAATTGCCCGGTGCGGCACATCTTTTCGACGGCACCCTGCGTCAGTTGCGGGAATTTCCGCTTCAGCCAGCGATCCAGCCTCTGATCGCCCTCATCCGCGCCCACGCGAATCATCTGCACGCTCATGCCCACAGTCCCCGTCCGATGGCCAGACCCGCGATCACCGCCGCCAGAGACAGCACGACCGAGCCTGCCACATAGATCGCCGCGCCCATCGCCTGCCCGCGCTGCCAAAGGGTCAGCGCGTCCAGCGAAAAGGCCGAAAACGTGGTGAACCCGCCAAGCATGCCGGTCATGAGCAGCGGCGCGTAATGGTTGTTCCAGCGATGCGCCATCAGCGCGGCCAGCAGCCCCATCGCAAGGCTGCCCAGAATATTGACCAGGGCCGTCGCGACGGGAAAACCCGGCCCGTGCGACGCCATCGCCCGCACTACGGCAAAGCGGGCCACGGCCCCCGTCGCCCCGCCAAGTGCCACCTGAAGATACGCATTCATCATGGCGCGGTCCTGATCTGGGTCGCAGACAAAGTCAACCGCCGCGTTTCAGCCGTTGCGCGACAAACCAGTCCAGCCGCTTTTTCAACTCTCGCTCGAACCCGCGCTCGACCGGAGCGTACAGGACCGGGCGCTTCATGCCGTCAGGGAAATAGTTCTGCCCGCTGAACCCGTCCTCGGCATCGTGATCATAGGCGTAGCCCGCGCCATAGCCCTGTTCCTTCATCATCTTTGTCGGTGCGTTCAGGATATGCGCCGGGGGCATCAGGCTGCCGGTGCGTTTCGCCTCGGCCCGCGCGCCCTTGTAGGCGACGTAACCCGCATTCGATTTCGGGGCCAACGCCAGATAGATCACCGCCTGAGCCAGCGCCAGCTCACCCTCGGGGCTGCCAAGGCGTTCATACATGGCCCAGGCGTCCAGACAATGCCGCGCGGCGGCGGGATCGGCCAGCCCGATATCCTCGACCGCCATGCGGGTGATGCGGCGGGCCAGATAGCGGGGATCCTCGCCCCCCTCCAGCATGCGGGCAAACCAGTACAGGGCGGCGTCCGGGTCGCTGCCACGCACCGATTTGTGCAGCGCCGAAATCAGGTTGTAATGTTCTTCCCCCGACTTGTCGTATTTCGCCGCGCGCCGCATCAGCCGCTGCGCCATGACCGGGGCATCGACCGGGGCGCCGGTTTTCCACGCCGCAATCTGTTCGATCAGATTCAGCACCGCCCGCCCGTCGCCATCCGCCATATCCAAAAGCGCGGTCCGTGCCCCGGGCGTCAGGGGCAGCTTGCGGCCCAGTTCCTGTTCGGCCCGCTGCGCCAGCCGTTCCAGATCGGCCACAGCCAGCCGTTCCAGCACGATCACCTGCGCCCGCGACATGACGGCGGCGTTCAGTTCGAACGAGGGGTTTTCGGTCGTCGCCCCGACCAGCAGGATCGTCCCGTCCTCCATATGCGGCAGAAAGCTGTCCTGCTGCGCCTTGTTGAAACGGTGGATTTCATCGACGAATAACAGCGTCCCGCGCCCCTGCTGACGGCGCAGGCGCGCAGCATCGAACACCTTGCGCAATTCGGGCACGCCGGAAAAGATTGCGCTGATCTGGACGAAGGCCAGATCGGTTTCCTGTGCAAGCAGGCGGGCGATGGTCGTCTTGCCGACGCCGGGCGGCCCCCACAGGATCAGCGATGACAGGCTGCCGGATGCCAGCATCGACCCCAACGGACCGTCCGGCCCCAGCACCTTGTCCTGGCCGATCACATCCGCCATGCGCACTGGACGGATACGATCAGCCAAGGGCCTTACCGCCGGGGAAGGCGGCGGGCCGGATGAGGCGGGGGGGTCGAAAAGATCAGCCATGACGGTCGCATCATAGGGCCGCCGCGACAAGGCGAACAGCCCTCTTCGACCCGCCGGGATCAGTGCATCTTGGGCACCAGATTGATCGCCACGCACTGAAATTCGCCATCGTCGATCCACATCCGGCGACCGATCGCCTCGGCCTCAAGCCCGCAGCGGCCATACCAGCGTTCCCAGTTCGCCCCGGTCAGCGCGATCAGCCGCGTGGCACCCAGTTCCCGCGCGGTGCTGGTCATCGCCTCGACCATCTTGAAATGGACCCGGCGGCGATAGATCTGGGGGATCGAATGGCAGACGAATACACGAGAGCATTCCCAGCTATGCCCATCCACCGGTGCCTCGGCATGCAGCAAATCCTGCGGGATCGAGCCGCCCAGAATCCCCTTTTGCGCATCGCGGATCATATAGCTGTAGATTCCGCAGCGGGCGGTGGTCGGCGTCAGGCGGATACCCGCAAGGATCTGCCCCTTGTCGTGGATCGCGATCCAGCGGCTTTGCGGCGTGTCGTACTGATCGAACTCCATGTCGTCGGCTTCGGGCAGATCCCAGTTCTTCTGAATGATGAAACTTTGTTTGCGGGCCCGGAACAGGTTGGCGAACAGTTCGCCGTGGTTGTGAAGGTTGGCGAAGGATAGGGTGGTCGTCTGCATGGAAAATACTCCTGGGGTGTGAGGTATCCTCCCCCCGCAGCCTCACGGTTCCCCTGGGCGACGCGTCTTACAGCAGACGGTAATCCTTGGCACGCTGAAGAGCCTCGGCGGTTGTACGGGCCATCAAACGTTCCCGCACCGAAATCAACCTTGCTTTAAAAGCGCTTTCTGTAATACCAAGCTTGGCCGCAGCCGCTGCATGACGGTCGCCCTCCGCAATGCAACGAAGGGCTTCTTTCTGAGCCTTCGTCAGGCTCGCCGGTGGCTCGGTCATTTCGTGAAGCCGCCGTACCGTTGTCGAGACCTCGGCGATCTCGTCATCCGTAAATTCCCGTTCACCATTCGCAAAGCTGGCAATGGTGCGTGACTGGATCGGCCCGAAGGCGACGGTCAGTCCGTATGTCAGCCCGTGATCGGCTGCATCCTTGAGAATGTTGAACGGGTCCGGTACCGGAAGGCTGGACCAGCGGCAAGCACCTGTTGTCGAAAACCCCCACGCGATTGTGGGATCCCGCAGCGCGTATCCGTTTTGCGAATAAAACTCGGACCATTCCTCGGCATAGGTCTGAAACTGCATCAGAGGGGCGGCAAACCGGATGTGCAGGGCAGCGAAGTATCCGGCCGGGGCAATCTTGCCCAGCTTTCTCAGTGCAGCATTGATGTCGGCGCGTGGGGACATGACTTTTTAGACAAATTGTGTTCACTACGATCAACACACAAGATAATAATGACAACCATTGGTTGCTAGATAGTTAATTGCCTGGATTTAATATGCCATGATCGTGTTTCGTCACTTTTCGGACCTTCCCGACGAATTGAGCCAGCAGTTGCTGGCGTTTTCTACGGCAGGACAACTTTCCGACAGCGAAATCGGCGAAGTCGCAGTTGCATTGAAACAGCACTTTTTGCATCGTCCCAACATCTTTTCGCGAGTTATTGAACAAAAAAACACCCCGAGGCTGCATCAGCCACGGGGCATGTGATTCGGTCGGCCAGCTTTTTTGGCGACTATTCCGCTGCGTCAGCCTCTGCTTCCAGCCGGGCGCGGTCTGCCGCACCCTTGGCGGCGGGATCGCGGTCAACCAGTTCGATGATCGCCATCGGGGCCATGTCGCCGTAACGGAAGCCGGCCTTCAGCACGCGGGCGTAACCGCCCTGACGGTCCTTGTAGCGCGCGCCCAGAACGTCGAACAGCTTGGCGACATACTGATCCTGCTTCAGTTGCGCGGCGGCCTGACGGCGGGCATGCAGATCGCCACGCTTGGCCAGCGTGATCAGCTTTTCGATGATCGGACGCAGTTCCTTGGCCTTGGGCAGGGTGGTCTTGATTTGCTCGTGTTCGATCAACGAGCCGGCCATGTTCGCGAACAGTGCCTTGCGGTGTTCGTGGGTGCGGTTAAGGCGGCGATAGCCGCGTGCGTGACGCATGATGATACTCCTTGAACATCTTTTTTTGCTTTGTCCGGCGGCCCTTGCGTACAGGCCGCTCTCCTTGGGGCGGGACGCCCGTTTTCCGGGGCGCGGCACAAGCGCCGCCCCCCTTATTTCCGTATCAGAACTGGTCGTCGAAACGCTTGGCCAGATCCTCGATATTTTCAGGCGGCCAGTCCACGACATCCATGCCCAGATGCAGGCCCATGCCGGACAGCACCTCTTTGATCTCGTTCAGCGACTTGCGGCCAAAGTTCGGGGTGCGCAGCATCTCGGCTTCGGTTTTCTGGATCAGATCGCCGATATAGACGATATTGTCGTTCTTCAGGCAGTTGGCCGAACGGACGGACAGTTCCAGCTCGTCCACCTTCTTGAG
>NZ_JBKEBL010000018.1:0-21229 GCF_047973135.1 Paracoccus sp. (in: a-proteobacteria) | reverse complement strand
TCTGTCGGGGACGCGCGCGGCGGATGACTGATCAGGGCGGCGGCCCCGATTTTTTGCGGGGGCCCGCTTTTCCTGCGGCAGCGAATCGACTATCTGCGGCGGATGTACACGAACCCACCCGCTCTGCGCCCCGACCTTGCCCGCGACCGCATCCCGGAGGAACGCCGCGACGGCCAGCCGACCATCGGCATGGTCAGCCGTGGCTGTCCCAAGGCGCTGGTCGATAGCGAACGCATCCTGACGCGGTTGCGTGCCGAGGGCTATGCGATCAGCCCCGATTATGCGGGGGCGGATGCAGTGATCGTGAATACCTGCGGGTTTCTGGACAGCGCCAAGGCCGAAAGCCTTGATGCCATTGGCGAGGCGCTGCGGGAAAACGGCAGGGTCATCGTGACCGGCTGTCTGGGGGCCGAGCCGGATTATATCACCGGCGCGCATCCAAAGGTTCTGGCAGTCACCGGCCCGCATCAATACGAACAGGTGCTGGATGCGGTGCATGGTGCCGTGCCGCCCGCACCCGATCCGTTCATCGACCTGCTGCCCGCCAGCGAAGTCAGCCTGACTCCGCGCCATTACAGCTATCTGAAAATCTCGGAAGGCTGTAACCACAAATGCAAATTCTGCATTATCCCCGATATGCGCGGCCGTCTGGTCAGCCGCCCCGCCCATGCCGTCATCCGCGAGGCCGAGCGGCTGGTGCAGGCCGGGGTGCGCGAATTGCTGGTGATTTCGCAGGACACTTCGGCCTATGGGGTGGACCGCAAGCACGACACGGAACGCGGCCACCGCACGCATATCGTGGACCTTGCCCGCGATCTGGGCGGTTTGGGGGCCTGGGTGCGGCTGCACTATGTCTATCCCTATCCGCATGTGCGCGACTTGATCCCGCTGATGGCCGAGGGGGTGGTGCTGCCCTATCTGGACATTCCGTTCCAGCACGCCCACCCCGACACGCTGAAACGCATGGCCCGGCCTGCCGCTTCGGCGAAAACGCTTGACGAAATCGCCGCGTGGCGGGCTGTCTGCCCCGACATCACCCTGCGTTCGACCTTTATCGTCGGCTATCCGGGCGAAACCGAGGCCGAGTTTCAGACCCTGCTGGACTGGCTGGACGAGGCGCAACTGGATCGCGTCGGTTGCTTTCAGTATGAAAACGTGCGTGGCGCGCGGGCCAACGCCCTGCCCGGTCATGTCGCGCCCGAGGTCAAACAGGACCGGTTCGACCGCTTCATGCAAAAGGCGCAGGCGATTTCCGAGGCAAAGCTGGCGACAAAGGTTGGCCAGCGGCTTGAGGTGATCGTGGACGAGGTGGACGATCAGGGCGCGACCTGCCGCACCATGGCCGACGCGCCGGAAATCGACGGCAACCTGTTCATTGATCAGGGATTCGAGACGCTGACCCCCGGCGATATTGTCACCGTCACCGTGGACGAGGCGGGCGAATACGACTTGTGGGGCAGGGTTGCATCCTGAGGGTATCGCAGCTTTTGTTGATGCCTGATATCGCAAAAAACACGGACCAAAGCACAGGATGATCCGGCAATCCTTGCCGATTTAACGTCGCGCGACATCAGGCAGGCATTCCCTGACGATCGGCAGGCACACCCATATCCGGGATCGGCGAATCGGACGAATGACCGTTCCTGAAGGCCGGATATAGCCTGACGACTTTCTTTTGATTATGTTATCAGGCTATAACTATTTGATTTTACGCTGATGCTGCGCCAATTTGATGATCAAATTGGCTTCCGTCAGCTATACACGGCAGACCCAGCCCCGGATCAAGGCACATCGTGCCGCCGTTGGCGTTGCGCCACGGGTCAGCCTTCGGGGCCACGGGTATTGCCGCCCCGCCTGATCAAAAGTCGGGCGTCATCTGCTGACGCCAAGGCCCGTGTTTACCGCCGCGGCGCAGTCATGACGGGAAAAGATAAAATCGGATCGCCTGATGGCAAGAAAACCTTTCGACGACATGAGAGATTGGCTTCACACAAAAGGAAGTGGAGTTAACGAAATGACGACGAAAACCGAAAAAACTGCCGGAAACAAAATCGCTGGCACCGTCACCGAACGTATCAACGATGTCCGCGAAGTCGCGACCGGCCTTGGCGGTGCGCTGACCGAAAGCGGCAAGGCCTATGTCTCGGGCGTGATGGCCCTGGGCAAGACACTGGGCATGTTCGGCCGCGAAGCGCTGACCGAAGCTGGCGGCCATCTGCGCGCCACCATGCAGGCGAAATGCCTGCGCGAGGTCGCCGAACTGCAAGCCGCCTATGCCCAGCAGCGGGTCGAGATGTCGGCGACGCATGCCAAGGAACTGGTCGATCAGGCCCGCGTGAAATCGGAAGAAATGATCGCACCGCTGACCGCCCTGCTGAAGCGGGCGGCGTAAGCCCTGTCCCCTCGCGTCGGCCATGCCCCCCCCTGGCCGACGCGGAAGCAATTTCAATCCTGACATTTGGAGGAGTGACATGACAAAACCCTGGTTCAAGACCTATACCGCCGGTGTGCCGCTGGAAATCGACGCGGACGCCTATCCCTCGATCGTCGCGGTTTTTGACAATGCCGTCGCCCGGTTCGCCGACAAACCCGCCTTCGAATGCTTTGGCAAGACCCTGAGCTTTGCCGAAATCGACCGCGCCTCGCGCGCCGTTGCGGCATGGTTGCAAAATTCGGGCGTCCGGCGCGGTGATCGCATCGCGCTGATGTGCCCCAACAGCTTTGCCTTCCCCATCGCCATGCTGGGAATCATGCGCGCTGGTGCCGCGCAGGTGAACGTCAACCCGCTGTATACCCCGCGCGAACTGGCCCATCAGTTGCAGGATGCAGGCGCCGAGACCGTGATGATCTTTGGCGGTTCGACCCCGGTTCTGGCCGAGGTGCTGCATGAAACACCGATCCGCAACATCGTCACCATTGATCTGGGCGATGGCAGCGGCCTCGACCTTCCCTCGCCCGCCATCGATCCGCGCATCACAGATGCCACCCGCCTTGCCGATGTTCTGACGCAGGGTGCGGATCTGCCCTTTACCCCGGTCGAACTGACGGGCGAGGATATTGTCTTTTTCCAATATACCGGAGGCACGACCGGCCTGTCGAAAGGCGCGGTTCTGACCCATCGCAATATCGTCGCGAACTGCCTGCAATTCCGGGAGTTCATGCCCGAAGCTCATGACATCGGCAAAGAGGTCGTGGTGCTGGCGCTGCCGCTGTATCACATCTTTGGGCTGATGGTGATGATCACCTACGTTTCCTCGGGTGCGCGACAGATCCTGATCCCGAACCCGCGCGACATGGACGGCTTTGTCGGCGCGATCAAGGATGCGAAATTCAGCGTCATTCCCGGCGTGAACACGATGTTCCAGGGACTGATGATGCATCCCGGCTTTAAAAACATCGACCTGTCGAATTTCAAGGTCGCCATCGGTGGCGGCGCTGCGGTGATCAAGGCGACGTCGGAAAAGTGGAAATCGCTGACCGGCCATCACATCAAGGAAGGCTATGGCCTGTCCGAGACCTCGCCGGTGCTGTGTCTGAACCCGATGTCGGTGACGCATTTCACCGAAAGCTGCGGCTTGCCCGTGTCGTCTACCGACATCAGGCTGCTGGACGAGGACGGAAACGATGTCGGCGAGGGTCAGGCAGGCGAGATCTGCGCCTCGGGTCCGCAGGTGATGCGCGGTTACTGGAACAACGATCAGGCCAATCTGGCCGCCTTTACCCCTGATGGCTATTTTCGCACCGGCGATATCGGCATGTTCATCGAGGGCGGATTCCTGAAGATCGTTGATCGCAAGAAGGACATGGTTCTTGTGTCCGGCTTCAACGTCTATCCGAACGAAGTCGAGGCGACCGTAACCGCCTGCGAGGGAATCGCCGAATGCGCCTGCATCGGCGTGCCGGATGAAAAGACCGGCGAGGCCGTGCGTGTCTATGCCGTCCGCATCGCAGGATCGGACGTCACCGACAAGGACGTGATCGCGCATTGCCGCAAGGAACTGGCCGGTTACAAGGTGCCGAAACAGATCGTGTTCCTTGACGCCCTGCCAAAATCGAACGTGGGTAAAATCCTGCGGCGCGAATTGCGCAACCAGGCCTGAGGAGGAAAACGACATGTCTTCCAAACATATCAGGACTGCGGACCAGTCGGCGACTGCCGCCCCGGCGAATGAAAAGCAGACCGCCACACAGGCGGTTCGCAATGCCACGAAAGATGCCGTCGGGCGTATCGAGACGGCTGCCGAACTGGCGCAGTCGCTGGGCAGCGTCTATCTGTCCGCCGCCATGCAACCCGCCCGGACGCTGTCGCACTCTGTCACCGCCGCGCAGGCGATTCTGGGCGGCCTGATGGGCGGCACCGACATGCAGCCCGAAAAGGGCGACAAGCGTTTCGGCGATCCGGTCTGGAGCTCGAACCCCGCCTATCGGGCACTGATGCAGTCCTATCTGTCCTGGTCGCGCACCATGACCGACTGGACTGACGGGATCGACGCCCCCGAGCGTGACAAGATGCGCGCGCGCCTGCTGACCAATCTGGTGGTCGATGCGATGGCACCGACGAATTTCCTTGCGGGCAATCCGACCGCGATGAAAACCACGCTGGAACAGGGCGGCAAGAATCTGGTCGCCGGTGCGAAACAATTGTTCGGTGACATGGTCAGCAATGGCGGCCTGCCCTCGATGGTGGACAAGTCGAAATTCGCGGTGGGCGGGAACCTTGCCGTCTCGGAGGGTAATGTCATCTATGCCGAGGATCATCTGGAGCTGATTCAGTACGCGCCCCGCACCCCCGAGGTTCACAAGACCCCGATTTTCATCGTTCCGCCCCAGATCAACAAGTTCTATGTCTGGGATCTGGCACCCGGCCGGTCTTTGGTCGAATACATGCTGGATGCCGGGCATCAGGTCTTTATCGTCAGTTGGCGCAATCCGACGGCGGAACAGTCGGACTGGGGGCTGGCCAGTTACATCAAGGCACTGGACCGCGCCAGCGCCGTCGCCTGCGAGATCGCGGACAGCCCCAAACTGAACGTCGTCGGCGCATGCTCGGGCGGGATCACCGCCGCGCTGTTGCTGGCGCTGTGGGGCGCGCGAGGCGACAAGCGCGCGGCAAGCCTGTCGCTGCTGGTCGCGATTCTGGACGTCGAGGGCGGCAAGGACAGCTCGATGGGGTTGTTCGCCAATATCGAAACGCTGGAACTGGCCAAGATGTTCTCGCGGTCCAAGGGCGTGCTGGGTGGCAAGGATCTGGAACGCGCATTTGCATGGCTGCGCCCCAACGATCTGATCTGGGCCTATTGGGTCAACAACTATCTGCTGGGCAAGGAACCTTCGGCCTTTGACATCCTTTACTGGAACGCCGACACCACGAACCTGCCCGCCGCGCTGCATTCCGATCTGCTGACCCTGCTTGAGGAAGGTGGCGTGGGCGAGGGGAATCTGGTCGTGGACGGCTATCCCCTGTCGCTGAAGGACGTGACCTGCGACGCCTTCCTTGTGGGCGGCGAAACCGATCACATCACCCCTTGGGACGGCTGCTATCTGACGCGCAAGCTTTTGGGCGGCAAGTCAGAGTACATTCTCAGCCAGTCGGGCCATATCCAGTCGCTGATCAACCCGCCGACCAATACGAAGGCGCGCTTCAAGACGAATGCGGGCAAGCACGATTCGCCCGACAGCTTCCTTGCCGGCGCAGAGCAGCATCAGGGAAGCTGGTGGCCGGTCTGGATGGACTGGATGGCAGCGCATTCCACGGGCAAGGTTTCTGCGGTCAGCGAACCCGGCTCCAAAAAACATAAACCGATCAGCGAGGCACCTGGGAATTATGTCCACGCAACTGCATGAAACCGCCAGCCAAGTCGTCGAGGCGCAAACGATCACCTTCATGGGGCAAAGGCTGCGCTATGCGCTGATCGGCCCCGAAAGCGCCTCGAACACGCTGCTGGTCTTTAACGGTATCGGGGCCAGCCTCGATACCGCCATTCCCTTCGCGCAGCATTTTCGCGACACCCGGATCCTGACCTTTGACGTCCCCGGCGTCGGAGGCTCGCCCGCCCCTGCCCTGCCCTATCGCATGACATGGCTGACCAGGATGGCGATCCGGCTGATGGATGCGCTGGGGATCGGTCAGGTCGATGTGTTCGGCGTATCATGGGGCGGCGCGCTTGCACAGCAATTCGCCCATGATTTCCCCGGTCGCACGCGCAGCCTGACGCTGGCTGCAACCTCGGCGGGTCTGGTCATGGTGCCGGGTGATCCGCGGGTGCTGATCAAGCTGGCCACGCCGAAACGCTATGTGACGCCCGACTATATGCTGACCATCGCGCCACATATCTATGGCGGGCGGCTGCGCACGAATACCGACATCCTTAACGCCCACGCGGCGGTGATGAAGCCCAATTCGCAGCGCGGCTATCTGTATCAGCTTCTGGCCGGGATGGGCTGGACAAGCTGGCTGTGGCTGCCGCAGATCAAGGTGCCGGTTCTGGTGCTGATGGGCGATGACGATCCCATCGTTCCGCTGATCAACGGCCGGATTCTGGTATCGCGCCTGCCCGATGCCCGGCTTGAGGTCATGGATTGCGGCCATCTGTTCATCCTGACCGATCCTCAGGGAACTTCGGCGCTGATCGAACAGTTCCTGCGGGACGCCCGGAAAGACGCCGCCGCATGACAAAACTGGACCACATGCCCCTGACGGCGCCGGTGGATGCGCTGACCCGCAACCGTCGGCTGGCGACCGGGGTGCTGGTCCTGCTGGCGGCGATCTTTTTCGCCAGCTATCTGGCGGGCCAACCTCCTGGATGGGTTCTGCTGATCCGGGCGATGGCCGAGGCAGGCATGGTCGGCGGGCTGGCCGACTGGTTTGCGGTGACGGCGCTGTTTCGCCACCCGCTTGGCCTGCCCATTCCACATACCGCACTGCTTCCGCGCAATCAGGCGCGGGCGGCGCGCAATGTCGGGCGTTTTTTCGAGACGCATTTCCTTGAGCCACAGCAATTGCACGACCGCCTGCTGGCGCTGCGTCCCTCGGGCTTGCTGGTCGAATGGATCGCCAGCCGCGACCACGCAAGGCTGATCGCCGCAGAACTGGCCACCATTCTGCCCGCGCTGCTGAAGGCGCACCCGCCGAAACGCGCGCTGGTCCATGGGCGGCGCTGGTTGCGGCGCGAGGCGATGCATTTCGGCGCGGACGAGGCCATCGCAGCGCGGATGGCAGAGCTGGTCAAGGCGGGCATTCGCGGCGGCATTCTGGATAATGCCTTGCAATTGCTGGAACAAACCGTCGAACAGCGCCGCGACGGCGCCGTGGGGCTGGTCAGCGAACGCAGCCGCTGGTGGATTGCCTCGACCGTGGATCGCGAGGTGGCGGGGCTGGTCGTGCGCGGCATCCTGTCGATCCTGCGCGAATTGCAGGAACCCGGCTCGCCGCTGCGCAGCTCGTTCGAGGATGCGTTCGACGGCATGGTCGACGGGCTGACACGGCAGGGCGCGCTGACTGTGGCCGTGGCCGAGGCGCGTCAGCACATGATCCGCACGGGCGCATTCGATCAGGCGCTGACGATACTGGGACAGCAGATCCAGTCGCGGATCCGCGCAAGCCTGTCCGCCGATCCTGACGCAACCGCCGAAATTCTAGCCGATCTGGTTCAGGGTGTTGCGGCAAGATTGCTGTCCTCCCGGCAGGCGCGCGCCGGTTTCGACGCCCGTTTCGCACAGCTCGGCAGCCGGGTCATCGGCGAGTTGCGGCCCCGGATTTCGGCCTATGTCAGCGATGTCATCGCCGGATGGGAACCCGAAGAACTGAATGCCCGTTTCGAAGGCGAGATCGGCCCCGATCTGCAATTCATCCGCATCAACGGCGCGTTGCTTGGTGCGGTGATTGGCGGTGCGCTGTTCGCCTTTGATACCCTGCTGGGCTGACTGCGGCCCGCCGGAATGATCGTGACCGCCTGCGTGTCACCAGGCTTGTCGTGTCACGGTAAAAAACTGTGTTTCTACGGTAAGAAGCCAACGCCGTTTTCACCTAATTTCTTCTTCATACAAAGAAGATCATATCACGAGAGGAGTTCGCCATGAACGTATCTGCAATAACCCAGATCCCGGAAACAACCGAGGACGACCTGCACCGGTTGTTCCAGCTTCAGTATCGCGCCTCGCGGGATGAACCCACCGCCAGTTATCAGCAGCGCATCGACCGTCTGGACCGTCTGCGCAAGATGATCACGGAAAATGACGCCGCGATCGTTGACGCGATCCGCGCCGATTTCGGCAATCGTTCCGAACATGAAACCCGCCTGTTCGAGATCGTCACCGTCCTCAATTCGCTGCGCCACACCCGCAAGCATCTGAAGGCCTGGATGCGCGACACCCGTCGGCCCGTGGATATGGCCTTCAAACCCGCCACCGCCCGCATCCGGCATGAACCCCTGGGCGTTATCGGCATTATCGCGCCGTGGAACTTTCCGATGCAGACGGCGCTGACGCCGCTGGTCGATGCGTTGGCCGCCGGCAACCGCGCCATGATCAAGCCTTCGGAATTTACCCCGCGCTTTTCGGAACTGCTGAAAACGCTGGTCGCCAAGCATTTCGACGAGGCCGAACTGACCGTCGTGACCGGCGGTGTCGAGGTCGCGCAGACCTTTGGCACGCTGCCTTTCGATCATCTCGTCTTTACCGGCTCTACCGCCGTGGGCCGCAAGGTGATGGAGGCCGCGTCCAAAAACCTGACGCCCGTGACGCTGGAACTGGGCGGCAAATCGCCCGTGATCGTTGCCGAGGACTATGATCTTGCCAAAGCGGCGCAAAGTGTCGCCTTCGGGAAATATTCGAACTCGGGCCAGATCTGCGTCGCGCCCGACTATGCGCTGGTGCCGCGCGCCAGGGTTCAGGAATTTGCCGAAGCGGTGATCGCACAGGCGAACAAATCCTTCCCCACCATCGCCGACAACCCTGACTATACCTCGATGATTTCCGACCGGCACCGTCAGCGTCTGGTGGACGCAATCGAAGAGGCCCGCGCTGCCGGCGCGACCGTGCTGACCCATAACGACCATGATGTCGCCCGTACCGGCAAGATCGCGCCCACCGTGGTGATTGGCGCCCCGGCGGATGGCGTTCTGATGACGCAGGAAATCTTTGGCCCGGTGCTGCTGGTCAAGCCCTATGACACGCTGGACGACGCGCTGGCCTATATCCGCGACCGCGACCGCCCGCTGGCCATGTATCTGTTCACCAATGACAAGGCGACCGAAAGCCGGATCCTTGATGGCGCGATTTCTGGCGGCGTCACGATCAACGGCACGATCCTGCATGTCGGACAGGACACGCTGCCCTTTGGCGGCGTCGGCCCCAGCGGCATGGGTGCCTATCACGGCATCGACGGTTTCCGCCGCCTCAGCCATGCCCGCTCGGTCCACAAGATCGGCTTTATCAACGGCTTTGAAAAGATGGGCCCGCCCTGGGGCGGCCTGGCCACCACTGCCGCGAAATTCCTCATCAAACGCTGAACATCGAAAAGAGGCCGACAGCCCGGTTGTCGGCAGGGAGATTATCATGACCAATTCACAAGCAACCCATGAATATGACTATCTGATCATCGGCAGCGGATTCGGCGGGGCCACCTCGGCGCTGCGGCTTTCGGAAAAGGGCTGGCGCGTCGCGGTGGCCGAACAGGGGCGGCGCGTCAGCAATGACGACATCAAGGCTGCCAAGAAGAACCTGTTCAAACTGATCTGGATGCCCGTACTTGGCATGCGCGGCTATTTCGCGCAACACATGTTCAGGCATGTGAACGTGGTTGGCGGCGTCGGCGTCGGCGGTGGCAGCCTTGTCTGGGGCGCGGTGATGCTGCCGCCGAAGGACGAATTTTATGACGACCCGCAGGTCAAGCGCCTTGGGCTGGACCTGAAGGCCGAACTGGCACCGCATCTGAAAACCGCCCGCCGCATGCTGGGCGTGGGCATCAACCCGAAGATGACGCAGCAGGACGAATTCCTGCGCCAAACCGCCCGCCGCATGGGGGCCGAGGATACGTTCGGCCCGGTCCAGAACGCCGTATTCTTCGGCGAGCCGGACAAGACCGTCGATGACCCCTATTTCGGCGGCGAAGGCCCCCGGCGCACCGGCTGCAATTTCTGCGGCGGTTGCCTGACCGGCTGCCCCACCGGTGCCAAGAACGCGCTGTATCAGAACTATCTTTACCTGGCCGAGCGCAAGGGCGCACAGATCCTGCCCGACCGCAAGGCCGACCGAATCGAGCCTCTGCCCGGCGGCGGTTATCGCGTCACCTTTGTCAGCCCGATCACCGGTCGCCGCCTGAAGTCGATCACCGCTGGCAAGGTCATCGTCTCGGCCGGCGTGATCGGCACCGTCGAACTGCTGTTCCGCAACCGCGACCGTTATCGCACGCTGCCCGGCATCTCGGACACGCTTGGCGCGGTGGTTCGCACCAATTCCGAGGCCATGACCGTCGTTCTGCACCCAAAAGGCGAAAAGATGACTGATGGCACCGCGATTTCCAGCGATTTCTATCCGGACAAGCACACACATATCACGCAGAACCGCTTTGACCGCGGCTATCGCTTCATGAAATCCTATATGGGTCCGCTGGTCGATGACGAAAGGCCGCTGCGGCGTGCCCTCAAGACGCTGGGAAAGATCATCACCCGCCCCGGCCTGATGTTCCGCAACCTGACTGCCCGCAATTGGGAAGATCGGATCACCCTGTTTACCGTCATGCAGGATCTGGATAACGCTGTGACCCTGCGTTACCGCAAACGCTGGTTCTCGCCCTTCCGGCCCACCCTGGGATCGGCGGAACTGGCCGGTTCCGGCAAGCTGCCCAGCTACCTGCCCGTCGCCAACGAAACCGCGCGCAAATTCGCCGAGGTTTCAGGAGGAGAGCCGATGAACATGCTGTCCGAATCGCTTGGCGGCACGACCACGACCGCGCATATCCTCAGCGGTTGCCCGATGGGCGCGTCGGCCACGGATTCGGTGATCGACGTCAATCACGAGGTGCATGGCGCGCCCGGCCTGTTCGTCGTCGATGGCTCAAGCATCCCGGCCAATATCGGGGTGAACCCCAGCCTGACCATCACTGCGATGGCCGAACGCTTTGCTCAGCGGCAACCCGCAGCCGAGAAACGCGAAAAGCCCGCCGCGGCCAAGCTGACCGTGGCCGCCTGATCTGTCCGGACGGGGCCACCCCCTGCGCCCCGTCCCGGCCCTGTTTTCCCTGACCCGTCCCAGGTTCAGTCATTCGCGGGCACCCCGCCCCGCACCCCATTCTCATGCACCGAAAGATATTCCCATGACCAAGAACAGCTTTCACAACAAACATGTCGTCGTGACCGGCGGAAATTCCGGCCTTGGACTGGCGCTGGCCCACGCCCTTGCCGATCAGGGCGCGCAACTGACGCTGATGGCCCGCTCGGCCTCGAAACTGGAAAGCGCGCGCGCCGAAATCCTGACGCGCCAACCCCGCGCTGTCATCGACATCCTCCCGATCGACGTCACGAACGAAACCGCCGCCGCCGAGGCGATGGACGCCGCCGCCGCCGCGCAGGGCAGGATCGACGCGCTGATCAACAACGCCGGTATCCTGCGCGAAGGATATTTCGAAAAGCTTGCACCCGGCGATTTCCGCGAGGTGATGGAGATCAACTATTTCGGCGTGATCAACACCACCCGCGCCGCCCTGCCCCATCTGCGCCAGTCCAGAGGCCGGTTGATCAACATCGCATCGGTCGCCGGCCATGTAGGGGCCTTTGGTTACAGCGCCTATTGCAGTTCCAAACACGCTTTGGTCGGCCTGACCTCTTGCCTGCGCTACGAGCTGGAGCCGATGGGAATCAAGGTTCAGCTTGTCTGTCCGGGCGAATTCGATTCCCCGCTGGTCGATACGCTTGACCAAACCCGTACGCCGGAAAACCGCGCTCATGTGCTGACCATTCCGAAAGCCTCGGTCGAGACAATCGTGCGCGACGTGATGAAGGGGCTTGAGACCGAGAAATACGAGATTATCCCGACCCGTCTGGCCCGCGCTGCCGTCAAAATCTCGCGTTTTGCGCCCGGCATGCTGCGGAAATCCGGCAATCGGGTCATCGCCAAGGTTTATCGCGGCCCGGTTGACGCCTGAACCTCCCTTTCCGAAACGCAGCGGGCGCGGCCTTCCGGTCGCGCCCGCTCATCCGTTCAGCGGCCTACGGACCACCAGCCCCGCCGCTTCGGGCGGTCGGGATCGTCCTCTTCGGCGGCATCCGGCTCGGGTTCATCTTCGGCGGGTTCAGCGGCCGCCGCCAGTTCGGGTTCGACGGCCACAGCTTCGGTCATCTCTGCCTCTTGCGGAGCCACGGGTTCCGCTTCGATCACCGGTTCGGCGATGATTTCCGCCTGCTGCCCGGCCGCTTCGGCGATGGTCTCAGCGGTCGTCTCAATGGCGGTCTCGGCAGCGGCATCAACGACCGGGGCCACATCATCATTGGCCGAAGCCGCATCGTCGCGGCGTTCCGGATTCACACCCGGCAAACCATCGGCTCGCGCGTCGCCCTGCGCGTCGCGCAGATCGACCACCTCGGGCAGTGCCATGGAATGCGCCTCGTCCGGAGAAGCGGCGCGACGGCGGCGGGCGCGGGGTTTGCGCGCGGGGGGCTGCTTTTCCCCCGCCTCGGGGTCCGACGATACATCTTCGGCGTCCGAATCGCCTTGATCGGCCTGTGCCTCGTCCTGGCCGTTGCCATCCCCGTTCTCGTCACCACGATCGCCGTTCTTGCGGCGGCGGCGGCGACGGCGGCGGCGCGAACGCCCGTTCTCGCCCGCGTCATCCGCATCGGCGCGGTTGTCATCGGCCTGATCTTCGTTGTCATCGGCCTCGTCTGGCGCGTCGGCGGTGTCGTCCTCATCATCGATCTGCGCCATCAGATCGGCATCCACCGACAGGGCAGCATGCGAGACCTCGGGGACGGCGCGGGTCGCGGTCTTGAATTTTTCGATGATGAAATCGGGCGATATCAGCGCCGGTTCCGCCTCCAGCCGGACCGACAGGCCATAGCGCGCCTCGATCCCGGCAATATGTTCACGCTTGGCGTTGATCAGGAAATTGACCACCGCGACCGGTGCCTTGACCAGCACCTCGCGGCTGCGCTTGCGCGTACCCTCTTCCTCGATGGCGCGCAGGACGGTCAGGGCAAGGCTGTCATCACTGCGGATCAGGCCGGTGCCGTGGCAATGCGGGCAGGGCTGGGTCGTCGATTCCAACATGCCGGGGCGCAGGCGCTGGCGGCTCATCTCCATCAGGCCAAAGCCCGAGATGCGGCCGACCTGAATGCGGGCGCGGTCAGAGTTCAGCCGTTCTTTCAGGCGCTTCTCGACGGCGGCGTTGTTCTTACGCTCTTCCATGTCGATGAAGTCGATGACGATCAGCCCGGCCAGGTCGCGCAGGCGCAACTGCCGCGCAACCTCGTCAGCCGCTTCGAGGTTGGTTTTCAGCGCCGTGTCCTCGATCGAGCCTTCCTTGGTCGCCCGCCCCGAGTTCACGTCGATGGCGACCAGCGCCTCGGTCACGCCGATGACGATATAGCCACCGGATTTCAACTGGACGACCGGGTTGAACATGCCGCCAAGATAGCTTTCGACCTGATAGCGCGCGAAAAGCGGCATCGGATCGGTATAGTGTTTTACGTTCTTGGCGTGGGACGGCATGATCATCTTCATGAAGTCCTTGGCCGTGCGATAGCCACGCTCGCCCTCGACCAGCACCTCGTCGATATCCTTCGAATAAAGGTCACGGATCGTGCGCTTGATCAGATCGCCTTCTTCATAGACCGGCGCCGGGGCGATAGAGCGGAAGGTCAACTCGCGGATCTGTTCCCACAGCCGCATCAGATATTCATAGTCGCGGCGGATCTCGGTCTTGGTGCGCTGGCTGCCGGCGGTGCGGATGATCAGCCCGGCGCCCTGCGGCACCGACAGTTCGGCGGCGATTTCCTTCAGCTTCTTGCGGTCGGCGGCAACGGTGATCTTGCGCGAGATGCCACCACCGCGCGCGGTATTGGGCATCAGCACGCAATAGCGTCCGGCAAGGCTGAGATAGGTGGTCAGCGCCGCGCCCTTGTTGCCGCGTTCCTCCTTGACCACCTGGACCAGCATGATCTGCCGGACCTTGATGACCTCCTGGATCTTGTAGCGGCGCTGGCGCGGCTTGCGGGGCGCGCGGATTTCCTCGGTCATGTCCTCATCGGCGACCGATTCGATCTCGCTGTCCTTGTCGCTGGCGCTGGCGGGCCGGGCCTCGTCCCCCTCTTCGGGATGATCGCCGTGGATCTCGTCGCCCTCGGCCCGGTCCAGTTCGACTGCCGCGCTGACCTCGGCCGCGTCGTCACCGGAATCGGTCGCCGCCTCGCCTTCCAGCAGCGTGTCGGCCGCTTCGACGTCGATCACGTCCATGCCGGCGATCTGTTCGGAACTGACGCTTTCGTCCGCCGGGCGGGTCGCCTCGGCGCGGCTCTTGCCACGGCGGCGCGACTTGGCCTTGCCGGCCTTGGCGGTTTCCTCGGCGGCCTGGGCCTCGGCATAGGCGCGTTCCTCGGCCATCAGCGCCTGACGGTCGGCCGCCGGGATCTGATAGTAATCCGGGTGAATCTCGGCGAAGGCCAGAAAACCGTGGCGGTTGCCGCCGTAGTCGACAAAGGCCGCCTGCAACGAGGGCTCGACCCGCGTGACCTTCGCCAGATAGATGTTTCCGGCCAGTTGCCGCTTGTTTACGGTCTCGAAATCAAATTCTTCGACCTTGGTTCCGTCGCTGACCACAACCCGAGTTTCCTCGGCATGGGTCGCGTCGATCAGCATCTTCTTTGCCATTGTGATGTCTTTCGCGCAGGCGCAAGCCCCCGGCACCAGGGGGACCAGAGGGCGTGTGGCTGCGATATGATGGGGACGCGGGCGCGCCGGGCGGGTCGGATGACATGACCGGCGCTGCCGCCTGCCTTGCCATCTGCGTCCTGTCCAAAGCGCGTTCCATCGCGTTCGTTACCTGTTTTGGCCGCCCCGCCCCGACGGGCAAGGGAAGCGTACGAATTCCGCCCCGCACGGACAGGCCGCGCATCAGGCGAGGGTTTTCCGCGAAACACATGCCGCCCTTTCCGGGACGGACCAGAGTGTCGCGCTGCGAAACTGTTGGCATGCTGCGACGAATTGCTGCGCGTCACATCATGCATGGATTTAACATAGTGGCTTGAACGGGGAGAATTCAATGGATAAATCGCCGACCGCCCGGCTCGACCATTTCCCACTGGCCAGCGGGACTTCCGATCCGCCCATATCCCGTTGACGTTGCGGCACCGAAACCGGAGCCGGAACCGTCAGCCCGTCGATCCTCCGGCCCCGTCTTCGCCATCTGCGGACGCGGACGGGGTCAGCCCGGTGCGCACCCTGCTCAGCACCGTGCCGTCGCGGTCGCAGGTCAGCCGCAGCCGCCAGGCCTCGCTGCGGAAGGTGACGCGGAACCGCCCCTCATCCTCGCCCTCGCCGTCCTCGGACATGGTGGCGATCCGACCCTCGCGCATCTGTCGCTGGAACTCCTCCGGCGACAGATCGAGCAGCGGTGCAAGCCCGGCGGCGTCGACGACGATCCGGCCCTCGTGCCGTTCGACCTTCATGATGCCGGCCCCGTCATCCGCAAATCCTTTCAACCATATCCGATCGCCCGCTTGCCCGTCATGGTGCAGATCCGACGCCCACAATCTGCGCCCGGCAGGCGGGAATGGAAAGCGGTTTTCGTATCCCGCCCCGACGCGCCGCCGCGCGGCGGCCATGTCAGGATGGGGCGGCCTGCAACCGCCCGGCCAGTTCGGCGACCCCCTCACGGACCATCGCGAATCGCGCCAGACGCGCCGGCGCGGATGCCGCCGCCGCAGCACACCGTGGCAGCGGCGCCGGACGCCTGGCCATACCGGCCCCGCTCTCTCCGGCCGATGCCAGCGCCATCTGGATCAGCCCCAGCGCGGTGGTTTCGACCTCGGCTGCGCGGAAAACCGGCTGCGGAACCAGCCCGGCGAGGAAGTCCAGAAGATAGTCGTTCCGCGCCATGCCGCCATCGACGGACAGCGCGGCGACGGGCTGCAGCGCCGAGATCGACTGCAGCGTCTCGGCCACGCGCAGCGCCACGCCCTCGACCAGCGCCTGCATCATGTCCAGCGGCCCGGTCTCCAATGACAGGCCGACCCATGCCCCGCGCGTCCGGCGGTCCCAATGCGGGCAGGCCAGCCCGGCCAGCGCCGGCAGGAAGACCAGCCCCCGGTCGATGGCGGCAGGGCCGTCGAAATGGCTGATGCGGGAGAAACCGTCGAACAGGCCCAGACCCCGCGCCCAGTTCACCGCCGCGGCGGCGGTATAGACCGCGCCGTCCAGCGCATGACTGACGGGCTGGCCGGGAAATTGCCAGGCCACGGTCGGCAGCGGTCCGGGCTGTTCGGGGCGGATCAGCCCGCCGGTCAGGCATTGCACGAAAGCCCCGGTGCCGAAGGTCACCTTGGCATCGCCCGGCGCGCGGCAGCCATGCCCGTAAAGCGCCGCCTGCTGATCGACGATACTGGCCGCCAGCCGCGCCCCGCCGGGCAATTGCCCCAGATCACCCGCCGTCGGCGTGATCGCCGGCAGCGCCCCGACCGGAACGCCGAAGATCGCGCAAAGCTCGGCATCCCATTGCCCGCTGCCAAGGTTCATCAGCGAGGTGCGCGAGGCGGTGGCGATGTCGGTCTCGAACCGTCCCGTCAGCCGGTCGCGGAAGAAGGCGTCGGTCGTGCCCAGGCGCAGCCGCCCTTGCCGCACCAGATCGGCGGCGCCGGGGATATGCCGGATCATCCAGCCCAGCTTGCTGGCCGAAAAGTAAGGGTCCAGCGGCAGGCCCGAGCGGGCCATGACCTCGGCCGCCACGCCCTCGGCCGCAAGCGCGCGGGTCAGATCGGCCGTGCGGTCATCCTGCCAGACGATCACCGGACCAAGCGGCCGGCCATCGCGCGCGTCCCAGGCCAGGCAGCTTTCGCCCTGATTGGCCAGCGCCACCAGATCGGCCCCGGCCGCGCCCGCGCAGGCGGCGACATGGCCAAGCAGTTCCTCGGCATCCTGCTCGACATGGCCGGGCCGGGGCAGGATCTGGCGATGGGTCAACTGTTTCAGCAATCGCAATGCACCGTCCGGCCCGCGCATGAGCGCCCGGGTCGAACCGGTGCCCTGATCGACGGCAAGAACCCTCATGCGCGTTCCTCGAACTCAAGCCCCAGCGGCCCCTCGCCCAGCCTTTGCGGAACCCGCAGGGTGATGCGCCGCTCGGGCAGGGCGCGGAGGGATCGGCGGGCGATGATGTCACCGCCCTGGCTCAGCCGCAATTCGCCGCTGACCGGGCGGGTGACGCGCAACTGGATCAACTCGTGAAAGCCCGGGCCGGCGGGAAAGAGGATCTGCGGCAGGGCATAGCGGATCGCATCCGAGTCGATCCGCAATGCCCGGCCGAGATGCGGGCAGGGCAGGCCGCCGGTCAGATGGACGGCGATGGCATCGGCGACCCGTCGCCCCGAGGCCCAGCAGAAACCGGCGGTCTCGACCGGGCGCAGAAGGTTTCCGGCGGCGAAATAGCCGGGCTCGGCCAGACGCCCGAAACCGTCGATCACCGGCCCGGTGGTGCGCGGGTCCAGCACCATCCCGGCCGCCGCCGGCAGCCCCGCCTCGGAGCGGAAGGCCCCGGTCAGCAGCACCCCGTCAGCCGCGATCTCGCGCGCGCCTCCGGCACCATCGAGGACCACCCCCTCGACCCGCTCCCGGCCAAGGATCGTCGCGATCCGCGTCTCGCGCAGCAGCGGCACCCCCAGCAGGCGCGGCAGCCACCCGGCCCCCGCCCGGGCGATCACCCGCGCGCCCGGCTCGACCATGGCAACCGGAGCGATGCTCGCCTGCCGGCAGGTCAGCAGGGCCGAGAAGGCGATCAGTTCGCTGCCCAGAATGACCGGCCGGCGAAAGGGGGTCTGGCGGTTCAGGTGAACCATGCCCTGCAGCGCGCCGGTGGTCAGGATGCCGCCCGGCTTCTGCCCGCCGATCATCCGCTGCACCCGGCTGGATTCGCGGGTGCCCATCGCCAGCAGCACCGCCCGCGCCGTCAGACGCACCGGCCCCTCGGGGCCGGTCAGATCCAGTTCGGGGCCGGGATGCAGGGCCGTGACCGTGGTATCGCACAGGATCAGCGCCCCGGCCCGCTCGGCCCGCGCGGCCAACCGCCGGGCATAGGCGGGGCCGCCCAGTATCCGGTGGAATTCACGCATCCCGAAGGGCGAATGTCCGCAATGGCGCGGGATGCCGCCCGGCTCGCGCTCGCGCTCGATGACGACGACCCGCTTGACGCCCATCATCCCCAGTTGCGCGGCGGCGGCCAGCCCCGTCGGCCCTGCCCCGATGATCGCGACATCAACCTGCATGATCCGCGCCCCCCGCCAGCATCGGCTGGGTGAAACGGCCCTCGGTCAGGCGCGCAAGTTCGGCCAGACAATAAAAGCCCTGACAGCGCCCCATCGTCACCCGCGTCCGGCGCTTCAGCCCGGCCAGCGAATGAGCCGGCGCCGGCCCGGTCAACGCCGCCTCGATCTCGCGCCGGGTCACCAGTTCGCAATGGCAGACGATCCCGCCATTCCCGGCCGCCTGCCAGTCGCGCCCGCCCGCCTGCGCCAGCATCGGCATCTGCGGCCAGTGCGCCGGCTCGGCCGGCGCGGACCCGGCAAGCCCCGCGACATGCCGGGCGATGCCCAGGGCCGCCGACAAGCCGGTCGAACGGATGCCGCCTACCGTGACCAGCCCCCGGTCCGGATCGGCGCGGATGCGATAGCCCTTTTCCTCGGTCGCGGGACGCAGCCCGGCATAGGCGGCCGTCACCTCCTGCCCGGCAAGGGCCGGCAGGATCGATTCGCCCGTCTCGCGCAGCGCCCGCAGCACCGTCGGATCCAGCGCGGCATCGTCCCGCTCCTGCTGGTCCTCGGCGGTGGGACCGACCAGCAGGTTGCCGAAGACGGTGCGGCACAGAACGACACCCTTGGTCACCCCGGTCGGCACCGGCAGCAGGATATGGCGGGCCAGCGCGGCGGCCGGCTTGTCATAGAGTATGAACTGCCCCTTGCGCGGCCGGATCGAGAACCAGCTTTCGCCGGTCAGCACGTGCTCGACATGATCGCCCCACAAACCGGCGGCGTTGATCACCAGCGCCGCCTCGAACGAGCCCGCCGCCGTATGCAGCCGCCAGTGATCCGCCAGCCGCTCGGCCGTCAGCAGTTCCGCCCGGCAGCGCAGCTCGGCCCCGTGAAGGATCGCCTGACAGAGATAGGCATGGGCGGTGGACCAGGGGTCGATCAACGCTTCGCCCGGCACCCTGAAGCCGGCAAGAACACCCGGGGCAAGCTGCGGTTCGATGTCCAGCAGCGCGTCCCGGTCCAGAGGCTCGACATCATTGACCCCGTTCGCCGCCGCCTGCGCCATCAGCCCGGGCAGCGCCGCCTGCTGTTCGTCATTCCAGGCCAGGACCAGCGCCCCGCAGCGGTCCAGCGGCAGGTTCATCCGCGCGTGGATGTCCAGATATTCGGCATATCCCTGCCGGATGCAGGCCAGTTCCAGACTGTCCCCGGGCGCATCGAAGCCGGTGTGAAGGATGGCGCTGTTGCCCTTGGAGGCCCCGTCCAGCACGTCATGCGCACGCTCGACAATCAGCACCCGCGCGCCGTCGACGGCGAACCGCCGCGCGATGGCGCAGCCAACCACGCCCGCCCCGATTACCGCCACATCGAACCCGGTTCGTGTCATCAAAGTCGCCTTTGCCTGATGTATCAGCCTACCGTCAAGATGCCCGAATGGGCAAGAGAATTGCCCTGAATGTGGATACTGACCTCATAATCCGTGATTTGAGATGGAATTTTGTTGACACGGGCGATGTTGCCGGAGTTCGATTTCCCGGATGGGGATCGGGCATTGCGATGAAACCGCGCGAGAGACGATTGCAGATCGAGGGAATCATCTGGGAAGAAGGCTCCGTCAGCGTCGAGCTTCTGGCCGGGCGTTTCGCGGTCTCGACCGAGACCATCCGCCGCGACCTGTCGCGCCTGGCCGAAAGCGGACGGATCCTCAAGGTCCATGGCGGCGCCCGCAGCACCCGCCTGCTGAGCGAACCCAGCATGCCGGTTCGCGCCGCCCTTGCCAGCAGCGAGAAGGCGCAGATCGGGCGCCGGCTGGTCGATGCGATCCAGCCGGGGGATACGTTGTTCATCGACACCGGCTCGACCACGCTGGCGGCGGCCCCGGCCATCGCGACCCTGGCCGGGCTGACCATCATCACCAATTCCTGCCAGCTTGCCGAGGCGCTGGCGCAGGCCGGTTCGGATGCGGCGGTCTATCTGCTTGGCGGCCGCTATGTCGCAGGCAATGCCCAGACCGTCGGCCCTGCGGTGCTGCGGCAGACGGGCGAGTTTCAGGCCGATCACTGCGTGCTGACCGTGGCCGCGATCTCGCCCGAGATCGGCGCCATGGATGCCAGCCATGACGAGGCGCAGGTGGCCCGCGCGATGATGGCCAATGCCCGCAACCTGATCATCCTCGCCGACAGCAGCAAGCTGGGCCGCCGCGCCGCCTTCTCGGTCTGCCGCCCCGAAGAGATCGGCCTTGTCATCACCGATGCCGGCATCGGCGCCCAGGACCGCGCGCAATTCGCCGCGCGCGGCATCAAGGTCTGGGTCTAGCGGGGAAAGGAGGAAGGATGCCAGAGATCATCCGCCGATATGTGCGCATCGTGGACCGGCTCAGCGACTGGGCCGGATGGCTGGCGGCCTCGTTGATCTTCGTCATGGGGGCGACGCTGCTGCTGGATGCAGTCACCCGCAACGTGCTGAACATCCCGGTCCACTGGGCGATCGAACTGACCCAGTTCACGCTGGCCGCCTATTACTTCCTTGGCGGTCCCTTCACGCTGAAGAATGACGAACATGTGCGGATGGACCTGCTCTATGCCTCACTGTCAGAGCGTGGCCGGGCAAAGCTGGATCTGGTGACGGTCTGGTGCCTGATCTTCTATCTCGGCGTGATGCTGGCAGGCGCAATCAGCAGTCTGCAATACGCCATTGCCACCGATGAGCGGCGATTTTCCATGTGGAACCCCTCGGTCATTCCGATCAAGGCGCTGATGGTGGTTTGCCTGGTGCTGATG
>NZ_JBKEBL010000292.1:0-21204 GCF_047973135.1 Paracoccus sp. (in: a-proteobacteria) | reverse complement strand
TATGTCAGGCTGAAGCCGGATCATCCCTGTTCCTACTGGTATTACATGCGCGAGCATCTGTTCGATCATGTCGATATCGACAGCGCCCGCACCCATCTGCCGCGCGGCGATGCCCCCGACCCCGAGGCCGAGGCGGCGCGCTATGAACAGGCGATCCGCGATTCGGGCGATGTTGGCCTGCAATTGCTGGGGCTTGGCGCGAACGGGCATATCGGTTTCAACGAACCGACCTCAAGCCTGACCTCGCTGACCCGGATCAAGACGCTGACCCGGTCCACCCGCGAGGCGAATGCACGCTTTTTCGACCGCTTCGACGATGTGCCGCGTCTGGCCATTACCATGGGCATCGGCACGATCCTGCGTGCGCAGGAAATCGTGCTGCTGGCCCTGGGCGCGGGCAAGGCCGACGCGACCGCCGCCATGATCGAGGGGCCGGTCTCGGCGGCCTGCCCGGCCTCGGCCCTGCAAATGCACCCCAAGGTCACGGTGGTGCTGGACGAGGGCGCGGCCAGCAAGCTGACGCTGCGCAGCTATTACGAAGAGGTTCACCCTGCCGGGCGCGAAGCAGTGATCTGATCCAGCAACGCGCGCATCCCGGCCACGCGCGCGGCATCGGTTCCGCGCGCGCCCGCCGGCTGAAACCCGAAGCCCCTGACCTTGGGATCCTGCGGGACGGGCAGGGGGCCGGAACAAGAGGCGTGAACCTCGGTCAGCCGCAACCGCGCGTCAAGCTGCGCGACATTGTCGGCGGAAACACCGCTGCCCGGCATGATCGTCACGCCCTGCCCCTGCATCTGCGCCAGCCGGTCGATCCCCTCGACCGCCGTGGGCGCCCCGCCCGAGCTGAGCACCCGCCGGATGCCCAGTTCGCGGCATAGCGACAGGGCCTCGGATACGTCCGGGGTCAGGTCGATGGCCCGGTGAAGCGCGATGTCCATGCCCTCGGCCTCGGCCATCAGGTCGGACAGGGTTTCGGCATCCAGGCGGCCATCGGGCAGGTTCGCCCCGATCACCACGCCCGCCAGCCGCTCGGCGCGGGCGGCAGCGATTTCGGCACGCATCGCCGCGCGTTCGCGGCGGATCCAGACGAAATCGCCCGAACGCGGGCGGATCATCGCCAGCGTCGGCACCCGTGATTCCGCCGCCAGCCGCATCAGCCCGGTCGAGGGCGTCAGCCCGCCCAAAGCCAGTGCCGCGCACAGTTCCAGCCGGTCGGCACCGCCCTTCGCCGCCGCCGCGATCCCTGCCGTGTCATCCACGCAGACCTCAAGTGTGATCCGTGTCATCATTCCTCCCTTTCCAGAATGATCAAAAGCCCCGCGCCTGCAACGCCCGCCAGCCCGCCAAGGACCGCAGCCCCCTGATAACCGGCAATCGCCGTCCCAAGCGCAAAACACGCCGACCCGAAGGCGGCGCCCAGAAACATGTTCACCGCAATCAGCGAGGCTGACAGCCCCGGCAGATCGCGGATCAGATCCAGCAGATAGGTGATCGGCAGGGATATGATCCCGGCCGCCCCCACCCCCGCGACAAGGCTGACCGCATAGACCTGCCAGGGTGCGGTGGTCATGGCCAGCCCGCCCAGATAGATCAGGTACAGCCCCGCCGAAATCGCCAGCGCCGTGGTCACGGTCATGCGTCGCATGGCGCGCACCCACAGGATCATAAAGATCACCTCAAGCACGGCGACCATGCCGACCACCAGCCCCATATCCGCCGCCCGTCCGTTCGCCTGCCCGGTCAGGATCAGCGGCAGCACCGTGCCGTTCACGGTCAGCACCTGACTGATCAGCGCCACGCCAAGGATGCGCAGCGCCGTGCCGGGGACCAGCAGCCGCCCCAGATCGCGCAATCCGGGCTGGACCAGACGCACCTGCGCGGGCCGGTCGGCGCGCCCCGCCGAGGGGGCCACCGGGGCGGTGCCGGTGCCTCCGGCCGGGGGCAGGGGTTCGGATTTCGGGCTGCGGTCGGGCCGCAGCCAGAACAGCACGGTCGCGAGGCAGGCTGCCGCCATCACAGCTGAGATCAGATAGGCATCGATGACGCTGTCCCGGCTTGACAGGGCCAGCCCGACCAACCCCGGAACCACCACCCAAGACAAGGAAATCATCATCCGCATCAAAGCATTTGCGATGGGAATCTCATCTGGTTTCAAATATTCGGATTGCGCGCGCAAATTCCCGAACAGCAGCGAGTTGGTCGCCGAAAACAGCGCCAGAGGCCCAATGACGGCCATCGTGAAAACGGGCTGCGAGGGCATGGCCCAGATCGCCGCAAAGCCCAGAAT
The DNA here is from genome assembly GCF_047973135.1 of Paracoccus sp. (in: a-proteobacteria). Classification (GTDB taxonomy): domain Bacteria; phylum Pseudomonadota; class Alphaproteobacteria; order Rhodobacterales; family Rhodobacteraceae; genus Paracoccus. The sequence goes on along the minus strand of NZ_JBKEBL010000292.1, from coordinate 18,917 downwards.
CCCGATGCCCGACGAAAGGACCAGCGGTCGGTGATAGCTTTGGAACCGGTCGGACAGCAGCCCGATTCCCACCGCCGCGATCGCATTCGTGATCGAGGCGAATACTGCGATCAGCGCATAGGCGTGATTCGACAGGCCCAGTTCGCGGACCCCGATCACCGGCTGAAACGGCGAGGTCGCGGCACCCGCGAAGCCAAAGATAAAGATGGCAACCGCCGAAGCCCGCACAAAGCTGTAACGGCGCAGGATCGAGATATAGGACTGCATGATCAGCCCCCGAACCTGGCCGAAGCACGCGGCGCGGGATGAAAATCGTCGCGCGGCTGGAACGGTACGGTTCCGGCGGGGCGGTGCCGGTTTTCAAGCCGGGGGATGTCCTGATTGACCACGCCATCGGTCAGAGCCATCAGATTCGGCGCGGCGATGGGCGACAGTTCGGGCGACAGATAGCCCGATTTCACCACCAGCAGCCGCACAGCCGAAGGGTCCAGCGCCAGCCGCGTGAAATCGGCGATGTCGTGATAAGGCCGCCGTTTTGCCGCCAGCACGACCCGGATGCCGCCGATCCGCACCACCGCCTGCCGGTCGGCGGGGTCAGAGGCCTTGTCCAGATGCAGCACCTCTGCCTGCGCCCGGACCTGCACCCCGTCCGGATCGAGGCTTGCGCCGATGTTCAGGGTCAGTTCCGCGCCCGGCCCGGCAGCGAAACAGGCCTCGACCGCCGGGCGGTCGGTAATGCCTGCAACCAGCGCGTCCTGCCAATCGCGCGCGATCAGCGCCGCCAGCACGTCGGCACGGTCGCCCACCCCGCCACCGGTCGGGTTATCGCCGCTGTCGGCCAGAATGACCGGGCGGCTGTCCGCGCCTTCGGCGATGTCCAGCATTTCGGACAGCGGACCAGTCACGGGGCCAAAGCGGAAATCGCCGCGCGCAGCCCAGAAACCGGCGGCGATGTCGCGGGCGGCGGCCATGGCCGCGTCGCGGTCGGTGCCGGTGACGATGGCGCAGGCCGTGGCGCGCGGCTCGTCCGCCCAGACATAGCCGATCATCAGATCGGCCCGCCAGACGCCCGGCCCCTCTTGCGCGGGCAGGGCGGCATAAAGCGAGCGGGCCGGCTGATCCTCGGTCGAGGATCGTTCGCCCGGCAACAGCAGCGGCACAGGGGCAAAAACCACGCCCGGACGCTGGCCGGTCTCCAGCGCGCGAATCAGCATCGAAAACGCGGCCTCCATCGTCTCGGCCACGTCGATATGAGGGGCGGTGCGATAGGCGGCAAAGATGTCAATCTGATCGACGATCCGCTGCGAGACATTGCCGTGCAGGTCATAGCTGACGGCAATCGGCATTCTGGGCCCCACGGCCTCGCGGACGGCCGCGATCCAGTCGCCTTCGGCATCCTGCATGCCTTGGACCTTCATCGCGCCATGCATGGCCAGATAGACCGCGTCCAACGGACCTGCCGCCCTCAGCCGGTCCAGAAATTCGGCGCGGAATCCGTCATAGGCATCGCGGCTGACCGGCCCGCCGGGCACCGCGCGGGCGTGCAGCAGCGGGGCGATGTCCGCCCGATACCTGCGCAGAAAGGCAAAATAATCGTGGCCGGTCAGTTCCGCCCCGCGCAGCACGCGGAAATCCAGCGCCTGCATCAGAACAGGGGAATAGGTCGAGCATTCGGTATGGATGCCGCCGACGGCAATGCGCATGGTCTTGTTCCCGGCAAAAGGGGGCGCCGGTGCGGCGCCCCCGCAACGTCACAGCGTCGGATGCAGGCGGACTTGCCGCGCGAAACGCAGCCAGTCCTTGTTGGGCTTTTCGGTCCAGCCCGCCTCGGCCACGATGGACAGCCGGGGAAAGACCAGATCGTTGAACCACTGCGGCGTGCTGTAATGTTCGCACCAGATGCACGCCTGAATGCCGCGCATATGCGTGCGCAGCGCGGCGGGAAAATCGCCCTCGGCCTCGTAATCATAGCTTTGCTGCGGGGGCACCGGCCCGGCCCAGCCCGCGCCGTTTTCCAGCCAGTCCGCGCCCTGCACCATGTCGAGGTAATAGGCCTGCCCAGGCGTCATCACCACGTCATAGCCGCGCCCCGCCAGTTCGATCCCGACCTGCGGATTTTCCCATGCCATCAACAGCGTGCCTTCGGGGGCGACGCCGCCGCCATGGGCGACCTCATTCCAGCCGACCAGAACCTTGCCGCGTTCGGTCAGCATATCCTTGATTTTGCGAAGAAACCAGCTTTGCAGTTCGAAAGTGGTTGAAATTCCTTCGCGGCGCATCAACTCTTGCGCTTTGGGCGAGGTCATCCAGGAATTCGCCGCGACTTCGTCCCCGCCGATATGGAAGTATTTCGAAGGGAATATCGCGCAAAGTTCATCCAGAATCTTTTCCAGAACCTCAAAGCTTTCGGGGATGCCGGGGTTCCATGCGTTGTTCGGATAGCCCTGCACCGGGTGATAGCTTTCGGCTGGTTCGTCCGGATCCACCAGAAAGGGCAGCGCCGCCAGCACGGCCGAGGCATGGCCCGGCGTTTCGACCTCGGGGATGACCTCGACCCCGATGGCGGCGGCATGGGCGACAACCGCGCGCATCTGGTCCTGCGTGTAAAACCCTGTGGCGGGCTTTGCGCCGTTGCAAAGCTGCGGCAGCATCGCCGGCAGGTCCGGCGCACGTGTGGCCCCGATTCGCGTCAGATCCGGATAGGCCAGGATTTCGGCACGCCATGCCTCGTCCTCGGTCAGATGCCAGTGAAAGATATTCAGCCGCTGCCAGGCCAGAATATCGACGATGCGCAGCACCTGATCATAGGTCCAGAAATGCCGGCATACGTCCAGATGGCAACCGCGCCAGCCATAGCGCGGCGCATCCTCGATCACGCCCGAGGCCGGAAAGCGGAACTCGTGGTCCTTGAAGGCCCCGTGCAGCATTTGCGCCAGCGCGATCAGCCCGTGGCGGCGCCCGGTATCGGTGCTGGCCGACAGGGTAATCCGGTCGCCAAATTCCAGCCGATAGCCTTCGGTGGGCAGGGCGGCATCGGCGGCAAAGGCCAGTTCGCGGCTGCCCGATGCGGGCGTCAGTTGCAGCACGCGGCGTGCGGCGGGGAACAGGCGGCGATGCAGCGCATCGACCGTCACCATCAGCAGCCGGTCGCCAGCCGAGGTTCCTTGCGCGGCATGCAGGATCACCGGGGCGGGGCCGGGTTCGGCCTCGATCCGGTTGGGCCAGGGCAGCAGCGCGAAGGGCAGGGTCAGCCGGCCTTCGGGCATACGCGCGGGGGGCAGGGCAGGAACCTCGCCCTCAAGCATCAGATCGCCGATCTGCACGGGCTGATGGGTGCCATCGGCCAGCGAAAGATAGGCCGCGCTGGCCGCGTCGTTGCGATGGACCGGCGCGCGGTTCAGGCCGACCGCCGAAAAACGCCAGCTTTCACCTGGCGCAAGCTCTGCCCCCTCGGGCATCGCAAAGCGGTGGTAATTGGCGTTGCGGCGCAGAAAGCGGGCATTCGTGACAACGTGATCCTTGACGATCCGGGTGATCGTCGTGACCGACAGGGTAAAATCGCGCAGCGTCTGGTCGGACAGGTTGGTCAGGGTCAGCACCCATGTCCCGGCGGGGGCGGGCTCTGCCTGCCATGCGTTTTCAAGAAAGAAGGTCATGTCTTGTCCTGCGGGGTCTCAGTGGTCGTAAAGGGGGGTGCGGAAAGGCGCGGACCTGCGCGCCGCGTTCTTGCCCGGTGGTGTGATGTCAGTCGCAAGTGCCATGTTCTGACTCGTTCTCTTTCTTCGTCTGCGGCCTTGTTCGGCGGGCCGGGATGGCCGCATGCATCCCGGCCCGCATTCCTAGTCGCCCAGCAATTGACGGTCATCCCCGTCGCGATGCCGGATCAGTTGTTCCTTGATCCGCCGCAGCACACGGGCCGCGCGCGGACGGTCGGTATAGGCGACCAGATTGGCCAAGATATCAACCACCGCCAGAAAGGCAAAGCGGGTCGAGCTGGCGCGAAAGATGTTGCGCCCCTCGCGCAGATCGACGGTGATGGCAATCTGGGCCGCCGCAGCCACGGGCGAATCGCTTTGGGTCAGGGCGATGGTCGGGATGCCGCGCTGCCGCAGCAGGCGCAGGCAGCGCACCAGTTCCCAATTCTTGCCGGTAAAGGACGACCCGAAAACCACCGCTCCTTCTTCCACCGCCGAGGACAGCATCAGGTTCATGCCGTGATCGGTCGAGGCCGAGACCATGCAACCCAGCCGGAACAGCCTGTTCTGCATCTCGGTCGCGATCATGGCCGAGTTGCCGCCCGAACCAAAGGCATAGATCATCTGCGCCCCCGACAGCAGATCGACGGCCCGGTCTATCTGTTGCAAATCCAGCGCCTGATGCATCTCGAACAGCGCGTTCTGCGCCTTGGTCACGATATCCTCGGCAACCTCGGTGGTGGTCGAGGTGATCGCCTCGGGCCGCAGATAGCGCAGCCCGACATAACCGCTGCGCGCAAGCTGGACCTTGAAATCGGAAAAGCTGCTGCATCCAAGCCTGCGGCAGAATCGGGTGACGGTAGGGGGCGAGACGCCCGCCTCTTCGGCCAGTTCGGTGATGGACGCATTGGTGGCAAAATGCATGTCCTCCAGCACCGTCTCGGCCAGTTTCCGTTCCAGGGCGGACAGTTTGCCATCCTCGTCCGTCAGGGCATTGATGATCGACGCCCCGGCGGGCGGAACCGCCGGATCGGCCGGGTCTTGATGCGTGCTCATAATTACTCCGGGAAAAAACGGCATCGGGGGGCTTTTCAGCCCCTGTCGGCCGGGAAACCGATGAGGGTGGCAGAGACATGCGTCGTGGTGCATATGAGAAATTCATTTTCGTGCCTTCTTGACATCTAGGCATAACCCGCCCGAATATTCCAGAAGAACCACAGAACGGCTGAAAAAATTTTCAGATGCCCGCGCCTCGCGATCCCTTCACCAACCCTTTCCCCAGCACTGACCCGGATCGACGTGACATCTGGGACATGCTGGTCAGGCGCGATATCGACGCCTATGTCCGCGCCGACTGGCAAGCCGTGGCCGATGATTTCATCGCCACCGGGTTTACCGGAATCGACGCCCGTTTCCAGCCAGACCCCGACGGATTCGCCCTGAGCTTTCCGACCCTGCCCGCCTATCGCGACAGATGGCTGAAAAAGGCCCGCGAATTTCGTACGGAACAGGCGGCGGGCGCGTTCTCGGGCGATCCGCGCCGGGCCATCTATCACGCGACCCGGCTGGAACGAATCGAGATCGACGGCGACGCAGCCCTTGCGCGCAAGAAATTCGACGGCGGGCTGCACCGAACCAATGGCGGCTTTGACAGGATGAACTGGCAAACGCTGTATATCTGCCGCCGCAAGGCAAACCGCTGGAAAATAGCGGGATTTGTCGGCTATCTGCCGCATGTGAAGGACTGAGACTTGACGAAACGCATCTTCGCTGCCGCCCTGGCAACCGAGGTCAACACCTTCTCGCCCATCGTCATCGACCGCAAGGGTTTTGAAGGATCGCTTTACGCCCCGCCGGGCCAGCACCCTGAAACGCCGACGCTATGCACGGCACCGATCCCGGTGGGCCGCAGGGTCTGCGCCGAAAAGGGCTGGACCCTGATCGAGGGCACCGCCGCATGGGCCGACCCCGCCGGTCTGGTCGCGCGATCCACATACGAGGGGCTGCGCGACGAGATTCTGGACCAGTTGCGCGCCGCTCTGCCGGTCGATGCGGTGGTGATGGGGCTGCATGGCGCCATGGTCGCGCAGGGCTATCTGGACCCCGAGGGCGATCTGCTGACCCGCATCCGCGAGATGGTCGGCCCCGATGTGCTGCTGTGTGCCGAACTGGACCCGCACAGCCACCTGACCGCCAAACGTGTCGCGGCGGCGGATTTCTTTGTCGTGTTCAAGGAATTTCCGCATACCGATTTCGTTGATCGGGCCGAAGATCTTTGGCGCATCGCCGTGGATACGCTGGAGGGGCGGGTACGCCCCGTCATGTCGGTCTTTGATTGCAAGATGATCGACGTCTTTCCGACATCGCGCCAGCCGATGCGGGGCTTTGTTGACCGGATGATGCAGATCGAACGCGAGGATCCGCGCGTGCTGTCATTGTCGGCAATCCACGGCTTCATGGCGGGCGACGTGCCGGAACTGGGTACGAAGACCATCGCCGTCACCGATGGGGACGCCGCCCATGGCGCGGATCTGGCGCGCGAACTGGGAATGCAGCTTTTCGCCAATCGCGGCAGGCACATCATGCCCTCGGCCGAGGTGGACGAGACCGTGACCCGCGCCATGGCCGCGCCGCAAGGGCCGGTGGTGATCGCCGACATGTGGGACAATCCCGGCGGCGGCACGGCGGGCGACGCGACGGTGATCCTGAAGGAACTGATGGCGCGCGGCGCCCGCGATGTCGCCATCGGCACGATCTGGGATCCGGTCGCGGTACAGCTTTGCACGGCAGCGGGCGAGGGGGCCGAGATGTATCTGCGCTTTGGCGCGAAATCGGCACCTCTGACGGGCGAGCCGGTGGATGCGTTGGTCCGGGTGCTGACGGTCAGCCCGGATGCGGCGATGGCCTTTGGCGAAAGCGTCGTGCCCTTTGGCCCGGCGGTGCGCATCGAATTGCTGGATCAGGCAGGCGCAGGGACCGGGATTCAGGTAATCCTGAACACGATCCGGGCGCAAAGCTATGATCCGTCGCTGTTTTCGGTGATGGGGATCGACCCGCGGTCGCAGAAAATCCTGGTGATCAAATCGACCAATCATTTCTACGCCGCCTTCGCCCCCATCGCGACGGAAATCCTGTACTGTTCGGCCGGCAAGCCCTATCCAAACGACCCGGCGACGAATCCCTATCGTCTGGTACGAAAGGACATCTGGCCGCGCGTGGAAAACCCGTTCGAAGAGATGCAGGCATGACATTCCCGTGGCCCGAGCCCGGCCAGCCCCTGTCCGAAATCCCGACCCCGATGCCGGTCATCGACGAGGACCGGCTGGCCGCCAATATTGCCCGCGCGCAGGACTATCTGACCAGCCACGGGCTGCGGATGCGCCCGCATGTCAAGACCCACAAAATCCCCGCCGTCGCCCGTCAGCAGGTGGATGCCGGGGCGGTGGGGCTGAATTGCCAGAAAGTGACCGAGGCCGAGGCTTTCGCCGATGCCGGTTTCGACGACATCCTGATCACCTATAACATCCTGGGCGCGGCGCGGCTGTCGCGGCTGCGGGCGCTGAACGACCGGGTGGCGCGACTGTCGGTCGTGGCCGACAGCGCGGCGACGGTCGATGGCCTTGCCGCCGCGTTTGCCACCGACCGCCCGCTGACCGTGCTGGTCGAATGCGACACCGGGGGCGGGCGCTGCGGTGTCCAGACGCCCGAGGCCGCCGCCGCGTTGGCCGCGCATATCGCCGCCGCGCCGGGGCTGCGCTTTGCCGGGCTGCTGACCTATCCGGCGGTCGGGGGCGCGGCGCGGGTCGAGACATTCCTGCAATCGACGATGGCGCTGCTTGCGGCGCGGGGGATAGAATGCCCGGTGCGCTCGAACGGGGGCAGCCCGGATCTGTACAGCGCGCATCTGGTGCCTTCGGCGACGGAACACAGGGCGGGCACCTATGTCTATAACGACCGTGCCATGGTCCGGGCGGGCGAATGCGGGCCGGGCGATCTGGCCATGCATGTTCTGGCCACGGTCGTATCGCGCCCGACGCCAACGCGCGCGGTGCTGGATGCCGGAACAAAGGCGCTGACCTCGGATCTGCTGGGATTCCCCGATCACGGCGGGATCGAGGAATTGCCGGGCGCGCGCATCACCTCATTGTCCGAGGAACATGCCGTGGTCGATCTGACCGATTGCACCGCGCCGCCGCCGCAGGTCGGGGCGCAGGTCCGCATCGTGCCGAACCATACTTGTGTCGTGACCAATCTGTTTGACAGGATGGTCTTTCATCGCGACGGTGTCGTAACCCGGGTTCTGCCGGTCGCGGCGCGCGGAACCGTCTGGTAAGAAAGGGAAATCATGCAGGTCTTTCATGCCGAACGCATTTTCGATGGCGAGGAATGGCATAACGATGCCGCATTGCTGGTCGATGAGGGCCGGGTTCAGGGCATCCGCCCCTCGGCCGATGCCCCCGAGGGGATGCGGCTGCCCGGCTGGATCGCGCCGGGGCTGATCGATTTGCAGGTGAATGGCGGCGGCGGCGTGCTGTTCAACAATGACACCACGCCCGAAGGGATCGCGCGGATCTGTGCCGCCCATGCGGGTTTCGGCACCACGGCAGTGATGATCACCCTGATCACCGACCGCCCCGACGTGACTGACGATGCCATCGCGGCGGGGTTGGCCGGGCAGGGGATTCCCGGCTTTCTGGGCATGCATCTGGAAGGCCCGCATCTGGCGCTGGCACGCAAGGGCACGCATGACCCCGCGCTGATCCGCAAGATGGAGGATGCCGATCTTGCCCGCATCCTGGCCGCTGCGGCGAAGCTGCCGCATCTGATCACCACCGTCGCGCCCGAATCTGTCACCGACGACCAGATCCGGGCGATGGCCGGTGCCGGGGTTGTGGTCAGTCTGGGCCATACCGACACCACCCACGAATCCGCGCGCCATGCCGCCGATGCGGGCGCGGCGATGATCACCCATCTGTTCAACGCCATGAGCCAGCTTGCCCACCGCGCGCCCGGCGTGGTCGGTGCCGCGCTGGAGGACGGGCGGCTGTGGTGCGGGCTGATCGCTGACGGCTTTCACGTCGATGACGCGGCAATGCGGATCGCGCTGCGGGCCAAGCAGGGGCCGGGGCAGATTTTTCTTGTGTCCGACGCCATGTCCACCATTGGCACCGATCTGACCGGGTTCACCCTGAACGGACGGCAGATCCTGCGTTCGGGCGGACGGCTGACCCTGGCCGGAGACGGATCGCTGGCGGGGGCCGACATCGCACAGATTGACGGCATCCGCTATCTGGTGCAGCGGCTGGATGTCGATCCGGGGCAGGCGCTGCGGATGGGCTCGGCCCTGCCGGCACAAGCGATGGGGATTACGGATCGCGGCCATCTGCATCCCGGCGCGCATGCCGATTTCTTCTGCTTCGACGCGGATTTCCACGCGTTACAGACCTATATCGCCGGGGTTCAGGCCGCATGATCCTGTGTTTCGACATCGGCGGCACCGCCATCAAGCCCGCCGAGGCGTTTTCGCCCACCGATCTGCGCCTGCGTGACCGGATGCCCACCCCGGCGCATGATTACGACGCCTTTGTCGGCGTCCTGCGCCATGCGATCGAAACCTCAAGCCAGCGCCCTTCGGTGCTGGCTTTTTCAATGGCGGGCGTGCTGGACCCGGAAACCGGCGCGGCCACGGTTGCCAATATCCCCTGCCTGACGGGCCGCAGGCTTCAGACGGAACTGGAAGCCGCGCTTGGCCTGCCGGTGGTGCTGGCCAATGACGCCGATGCCTTTGCGCTGGCCGAGGCGACGGTGGGCGCGGGCAAGGGGCACGAGGTCGTTCTTGGCGTCATCCTTGGCACCGGCGTCGGTGGCGGCGTCGTCATCCGCGGCGAACTGATCAACGCATCGGGCGGCTTTGCTGGCGAATGGGGCCACGGCCCGGTCGCGCAGCGCATCCTTGGCCAGCCCGAGGCGATCTTGCCCGCCTTCCCCTGCGGTTGCGGTCAGGTCGGTTGTCTGGACGCAATCTGTTCGGCCCGTGGCATGGAAAAGCTGCACCGCGCCCTGCATGGCACCGAGGCCGACAGTCTTGCCATCGTTTCCGGCTGGCAGGCGGACGAGGCGGCAGCGGCGCGAACCATCGCGATCTGGCTGGAAATGCTGTCCGGTCCGCTTTCGATGGTTGGAAATCTGCTGGGTGCTGGTATCATTGCAGTCGGAGGCGGCCTGTCGAACTCGGCCCCGCTGATCGCGTCTCTGGACACAGAAGTACGCGCCCGAATCCTGAGGCGCATGGGTCGCCCGTTAGTGGTTCCAGCTTTGTGCAAGATCGAGCCCGGCCTTGTCGGCGCGGCCATCCTTGGCCTGCGCCGCGCGGGCGAGGTTCTTTAGATTTCCGTTTCATCGGGCTGCCGCTATCACGGCAAGCCCGTCAGTTCCGTTGATGAAAATTTATTACAGTCTTGTTGAAGATTTCTTAATTTTTCTTGACCTGATCGGCTATTTCGTCGAGAGTACAGAAAATAAATTTCTCCTGAGGGATGGGGAATGAAAGTCGGAATAATCGGTCTGGGCTATCGTCTGGGTTATCTTGGGCACGTCTTTCACGAGATGGATCCAGCTTTCGAAATCGTGGGATATGTCGATCCCGCGCCTGCTGGCATGGCCACTTTGCAAAAGCACGGTATTCCGGCTGGCACGCAATACGCGACGCCACAGGAACTGATTCGCGCAGGTGGTTTCGACCTGCTGATGATCGGCTCGCCCAATCACATGCATCTTGATCAGATCCGTCTGGGGCTTGAGGCAGGCGTCAAGGTTTTCTCGGAAAAGCCCATCGTCTCTACCATCGAACAGACCTGCGAGCTGGCCGCGCTGACCGCAATACACGGGGTCGAAAACCTGCTGGTCGGGCTGGTCCTGCGCTATGCGCCGCTGTATCGCGACCTGCTGGCGGCGCGCGATCAGGGCTTGCTGGGCAAGATCGTGTCCATCGAGGCGGCCGAGCATATCTTTCCCTATCACGGCGCATTTTTCATGCGCGACTGGCGGCGATACGAGAAATGGTCCGGCAGCTTCATGCTGGAAAAATGCTGTCACGATCTGGACCTGTATAACGGCCTGATCGGTGCGCGGCCCGAACGTGTGGCCAGTTTCGGCGGGCGCAAGACCTTTGTGCCCGAAAACGATCCGCGCAATGACGGCATCAACGACATGTCGCTGTTCCACCGCAAGCCTTCGGGTTGGAACGGGTCGGACAGGGTGTTCGACAACGATGCCGACATTATCGACTATCAGGTGGCCATCGTCGAATACGCCAATGGCGTCGGCATGAATTTCCACACCAACCTGAATGCGCCCGACCAGTTCCGCCGCTTTGCCGTGTTCGGTACGCGCGGGCAGGCCGAGGGCGATTTCATCCGCGGCTTTCTGAATGTGCACGACGTGCTGTCCGAAAGCCGCGTGATGGAAAAGCAATACAAGGCCACGGCCTTGTCGCAGCATTACGGCTCGGACGAAAAGATGGCGGCCGAGGTGGTGGATCACGTGATGAAGGGCGGCCCGCTGCCGGTGTCGCCGCTTGACGCGCTTGAGGCCGGGATCCTGGCCCTTGCCATGGACGAGGCCCGCCACAGCCGGCAGGTCGTCGATCTTCGCCCGGTCTGGGACCGCTATGACAACGCCCTGACACGAAAGGCCGCCTGACGCATGGTCAATTCCCGTTCAGCCCGAATCTTTGCCTGGGCATTGCTGGCACCAGCGATCCTTTACGTGGTGATCATCGTCGCCTATCCGCTGGTCGAGACATTCCGCCTGTCCTTTACCGACGCCTCGCTGCGCAAGACAGTGAATTATGTCGGCTGGACCAACTATCTCAAGATCTTCGACGAGACCTTTTTCCAGATCATCCTGCGCACCTTCACCTGGACCTTCTTTTCGGTGCTGATGAAGATGATGATCGGCATGTTCGGCGCGGTGATGCTGAACGCCGCGGTGCCGGGACGCCACCTGTTCCGCGTGCTGACCATGCCGCCCTGGATCGTGCCGATGGCCATCGGGATCTTCATGTGGGGCTGGATGTATAACGGCCAGTTCGGGATGATCTCGGGCGTGTTGCAGCGGCTGGGGCTGGTCGATGGGCCGGTTGCCTTTCTGGCCTATGGTCACACCGCCTATTGGGCGACCATCGTGACGGATGTGTGGATCGGCGTGCCGATGGTGACGATCTATTTCCTGGCCGCGATGCAGTCGATCCCGAAGGATCTGTACGAAGCCGCCTGGACCGATGGCGCAAGCCGCTGGACCCGGTTCCGCCGCATCACCGTGCCGCTGATGTCGCCTTCGATCATCACCATGTCGATGCTGTCGCTGATCGCCACATTCAACAGTTTCGACATCATCTGGATCCTGACGCAGGGCGGCCCGAACAGCGAAACCACGACAATGATCATCGACACCTATCGCACCGCCATCGGGTCCAAGAAATACGGCGAGGGCGCGGCGCGCGCGGTGGTGATCTGCATCTTCCTGTCGCTGTTCTGCTTCGCCTATTTCCGCATCACCCGCCGCCTGGCCGGCGACCAGAAACGCTGAGGAGAACCGTCATGGCCAAGTCAAATCGTGACGACATCCCGATGGTGGACCGCTATGGCAAGCTTGAGGTGGTGGCGATCTATGCCGGCATCGCGCTGTTCCTGACCTTTCTTCTGTCGCCCTTCGTCGAGGGGTTTCTGGTCAGCCTCAAGCCCTTGTCGCAGCTTTTCTCGTCGCCCTATCGCTTCTGGCCTGAAAACGGGTCGTTTGCCGCCTATTTCACCATGTGGAAAAGCGTGCCGGGTTTCGGGCGCTATATCTTCAACTCGTTCCTGATCTCGTCGGTGGTGACGGTGGTGGTGCTGTGTCTTGTGGTGCCCGCCGCCTATGCCTTCGCGCGGTTCCGCTTTGCGGGGATGCCGCTGGTTTTGGGCGCGTTTCTGGCGGTCAGCATGTTTTCGGGCGCGGTTCTGCTGATCCCGCTGTTCCGGCTGATGCGGACCATGGGGCTGCTGAACACCTATTTCGCGATGATCATCCCCGGCGCGGCCTTCCTGATTCCTTCGGCGATCTGGTTGCTGCGCACCTATATGATGCGCATCCCGACCGAGCTGAACGAGGCCGCCTATATGGACGGCGCCAGCCAGATTTACACCTTCCGCCGGGTGATCCTGCCGATTGCGCGACCGGGGATCGTGGTGGTCGCGATCATGACGTTCATCGGGGCCTATGCGCAGCAGTTCATATTTGCACTGACCTTCAATTCCAAGACCGAATACATGCCGCTGCCGGTCGGCCTGTTCGCCTATTTCGGCAAGCAAGAAGTGATCTGGAACGAGCTGATGGCTGCAAGCTTTGTCGGCATCCTGCCCGCGCTGATCATCATCTTTGTCCTTCAGCGGCATCTCGTTGGCGGCCTGACTGCTGGCGCCGTCAAGCAATAACCTCGGACAATCAGGGAGTACTGTCTTGAGCAATATCATTCGCAACAGCCTTGTCGCCGCCATTCTGGCCGGCACAACCGCCTTGCCCGCGCTGGCAGAGGAAATCAGCTGGATCTACTGCGGCGACAAGATCGACCCGATCCATGAACGCGCCGTCAAGGAATGGGAGGCCAAGAACGAAGGCTGGACCGTCAAGGTCGAGGTCGTCGGCTGGGCCCAGTGTCAGGACAAGGCCACCACGCTGGCCGCCGCAGGCAGCCCCGCAGGCATGGCTTATGTCGGGTCGCGCACGCTGAAGGAATTCGCGGAAAACGAACTGATCGTGCCGGTTCCGATGACGGATGAGGAAAAGGCATCCTACTATCCGAACATCGTCGATACCGTCACCTTCGACGACACCCAGTGGGGCGTGCCCATCGCTTTTTCGACCAAGGCGCTGTATTGGAACAAGGATCTGTTCACGCAGGCCGGGCTTGACCCGGAAATGCCGCCGAAAACCTGGGCCGAAGAAATCGAGATGGCCAAGACCATCAAGGAAAAGACCGGCATCCCCGGTTTCGGTCTGGTCGCCAAGACCTTTGACAACACCATGCACCAGTTCCTGCACTGGGTTTACACGAATAACGGCAAGATCATCGACGCCGAAGGCAATATCGTGATGGACAACCCGCAGGTTCTGGCCGCGTTGCAGGCCTATAAGGACATGGTGCCCTGGTCCGAGGAAGGCCCGACCGCCTATGAACAGAACGAGGTTCGCGCGATCTTCCTGGATGGCAAGGCTGCGATGATCCATTCGGGGTCGGGCGCTGCCGCCCGTCTGAAGGACACCAAGATCAACTGGGGTGTAACGACCCTGCCCGTCGGGCCGGAAGCCACCGGGCCGGGCACGCTGCTGATCACCGATTCGCTGGCGATCTTTGCCGATACCGGGGTCGAGGAAAAGGCGATCGATCTGGCGAAATACATCACCTCGCCGGAAATTCAGGGCGAATATGAATTGCAGGGCGGTGCCGGTCTGACGCCGCTGCGGCCTTCGGCCAAGGTGGATGAATTCGTCGCCGCCGACCCGTCATGGAAACCCTTCATCGACGGCATCGCCTATGGCGGACCGGAACCCCTGTTCACCGATTACAAAGGGTTCCAGAACGTCATGATCGGCATGGTCCAGTCCGTCGTCACCGGCGCGGCCGAACCGCAGGCGGCGCTGACCAAGGCCGCCAAGGATCTGGAAGAGTACAAGTAAACGTAACTGACCGGCCGCCCCTTGCGGTGGCCGGTCGTCCATCTGCCGTTACGACAAGAGGAGACGCGCCTTGGGGCAGCTTTCGCTGAAAAATGTGGTCAAGACCTTTGGCAATATAGAGGTCGTCAAGGGTGTCTCGCTGGACGTCAAGGACGGGGAATTCGTCGTGTTCGTCGGTCCCTCCGGCTGCGGCAAGTCCACCTTGCTGCGGATGATCGCGGGGCTGGAACATACGACCTCGGGCGATCTGGTTATCGACGGCAAGCGCGTGAACGACCTGCCGCCGGTCAAGCGCGGCATCGCCATGGTGTTCCAGTCCTATGCGCTTTATCCGCATATGTCGGTCTATGAGAATATCGCCTTCCCGCTGCGCGTCGAGCGTGCCGCCGAGGATGACATCAAGCGCAAGGTCGAGTCCGCAGCCGAGATCCTGCATCTGGACCAGCGCCTGCAACAGAAACCCGGCATGCTGTCGGGCGGCCAGCGTCAGCGCGTCGCCATCGGCCGCGCCATCGTGCGCGAACCCGCGATCTTTCTGTTCGACGAGCCGCTGTCGAACCTGGACGCCGCGCTGCGCGCCGATATGCGCATCGAACTGACGCGCCTGCACAAGCAGCTTGGCTCGACCATGATCTATGTGACCCACGACCAGATCGAGGCCATGACCATGGCCGACCGGATCGTGGTGCTGCATGCGGGCTATATCTCGCAGGTGGGCAAGCCGCTGGAGCTGTATCACAAGCCGCAGAACACCTTTGTCGCGGGGTTCATCGGCAACCCAAAGATGAACTTTCTGCCTGCCCGCTGTACGGGCGTGTCCGATGCCGGCGTGACCGTGGAATACGAGGGCAACCGCCTGACCATTCCCGTCACCCCACGTTCAGGGCTTGAGGGCAAGACCCTGACCTTGGGGATCCGGCCTGAACATATCATCCTTGGCGCGGGAGAAGCGACCCTGACCATCGAACCCACCGTGGTCGAGCGTCTGGGTCAGAACACCATCGGTTACGCGAATGTCCCGCAAGTCGAGGAACATTTTTGCCTTGTCCTGCCCGGCACCCAGATGATCGAGGCCGACGAATCCTTGCAGATCGGCTTTGCCGCTGCGGATTGCCACCTGTTCGACGCAGAGGGTCAGGCGCTTGAGCGCCGGATCGACCTGCGCGGACTTAAATTGCCGGACTGAACCACCGGCGGACTGGGCCGGACTGTTTTCACAGCCCGGCCTTTTTTCGTTTGTTCCTGCGCTGTCACCAACAGCAGAACCCGCCATCGACCAGCAGATCGACGCCCGTGCAATAGGACGCGGCATCCGACAGCAAAAACACCGCCGGCCCGACCATCTCGTCAACGCTGGCCATGCGCTGCATCGGGGTCTGGCTTTCAAATTCCTTTGTCTGATGCACCATTTCGGGGCGGGTATTCATCGGCGTGGCGGTATAGCCGGGGCTGATCGAGTTCACGCGAATCCCGCGATCCACCCATTCCATCGCCATGGATTTCGACATATGGATCACGCCCGCCTTTGAGGCGTTGTAATGCACCTGTTTCAGCCCGCGATTGACGATCACCCCAGACATCGAGGCGATATTCACGATGGAACCGCCCTGCCCATGGGCCAGCATCGCCCGCGCCTCGGCCTGACAGGACAGCCAGACGCCTTTCATGTTGATGTCCATCAGGGTTTGATACTGATCCTCGGACATGTCCTCGGCCGGGTTCGCATTGGCGATGCCCGCCGCGTTCACGGCCAGACGCAGCGGGCCAAGATCGGCCCCGACCCGCGCCACGGCATCGGCCAGCGCCTGCGCGCTGGTCACGTCAGCCGCGATTTGCAGCGACCTGCGGCCCGCGCCCGCGATGAAATCCGCCGTTTGCGTCAGCCCGTCATCGCTGCGCCGGTCCAGCAGCGCCACATCCGCGCCGCATTGCGCAAGGCCCATGGCGATACGCTGGCCGATGCCGCTGCCCGCACCAGTCACAAGCGCGACGCGCCCTGACAGATCGAACAGGGCCGGCGCGTTCAGGGTGATGTCAGCCATTCTGTCCTCCGGTCACGACATGATCAGGCCGCCATCGACATTGATGGTCTGGCCGGTGATGTAATCGGCATCCTCGCTGGCCAGAAAGGCGATCAGCCCGGCCACATCGCGGCCTTCGCCCGCGCGTTTCATGGGGATGTTCTGCACCCATTCCTGCATCAGCTCGCCCGGCCCGTAATCGCCCAGCATCTGCCCCCAGACGCGGTCGTTGTAATCCCACATGTCGGTCTTGATGATGCCGGGGCAGATGGCATTGACGGTGATACCGTCCAGCGCGACCTCTTTCGCAAGGCTTTGCGTCATCCCCATCACCCCGAATTTCGAGGCGGCGTAATGCGGGGTATAGATAAAGCCGTCGCGCGCCTGACCCGAGGCGATGTTGATCAACCGTCCACCCTTGCCCGATTTGCGCATCTGCCGGATGGCCGCCTGACAGCACAGGAAGGCGCCCTTGGTGTTCACGTCCATGGTCGCGTCCCATTCGGCGGCGGTCAGATCCTCGACCCTGGCGATTGTGATGATGCCCGCGTTCTGGACCGAGATATCGACCCCGCCATATTCCACCACGGCGCGGTCATACAGCGCAGCCACCGCAGCCGGATCGGTCACATCGCAGATCACGCCCGTTGCGCAGGGCAGGCGGGCCGCCGCCTGGGTCACGTCCTCTTCGACCGAGGCCAGGACAAGCGCCGCCCCCTCGGCCGCAAAGCGTTCGGCGATGGCAAACCCGATGCCCTTGTTGCCGCCGGTAACGACGACGGTTTTTCCTTCAAAGCGCCTCATGCGGCCCTCCACCTTATGCTGTTGCCAGTTCCATGACCGAAACGTCATTCGCTTCGGAGTGATCAAGAATGCCCGTTGCGCGGCCTGCCGCCATGACCAGAATGCGGTTCGAGACGCCCAGAACCTCTTCCAGATCGGAACTGACGACAATCACCGCCACACCCTGCGCCGCAAGCCCGTGGATGATTTCATAGATCGAGGAACGCGCGCCCACATCGATCCCCCGCGTCGGTTCGTCCAGCAGAACGACGCGCGGATTGCGGGCCAGCCATTTGGCGATGACCACCTTTTGCTGATTTCCGCCCGACATTTCACCGGCATTCTGCCCCTCGCGGCCCTTGACGCCGAATCTGCCGATATTTTCATTCGCGAAATCGCGCACCCGGCCCGAGGTGATCCAGCCTTTTTTGCCGACAGTTTCGAAATTCGAATAGGCGATATTCTCGCCGATGCTGTGGTCCAGAATGACGCCCTGCAACTTGCGGTCTTCGGGGACCAGAACGATGCCGTTGCCGATGGCCTCGCGGGGCGATTTCGGCGTGACGTCCTGCCCGTTCAGCGTGACCGTGCCCGAGGCGACGGGATCGGCCCCGGCAATGGCGCGCACCAGTTCGGTGCGGCCCGCGCCGACCAGACCGGCAATGCCGAAAATCTCGCCCTGCCTGACCGAAAAGCTGACATCGCGGAACCGTCCCGCCGCCGAGGTCAGCCCGCTGACCTGCAAGACGGGCGTTTCGGCGGGTTTGGCCAGCGGGGGGAACATCTGTTCCATGCTGCGCCCTACCATCGCCTCGACAATGGTGCGGATCGGCAGGTCGGCAGTGTCGAATTGCTGCACCTTCTCGCCGTCGCGCATGACGACGATGCGGTCGGCAATCTGCCTGATTTCTTCCAGACGGTGCGAGATATAGATGATGCCGACCCCGTCGGCCTTGAGCCTTTCGATCTGGCGGAACAGCAGCTTTGTTTCCTCGCCCCCCAGGGCGGCGGTGGGTTCGTCCAGGATCAGCAGGCGCGCGTTCAGCGTCAGCGCCTTGGCGATCTCGATCAGTTGCTGGCTGGCGGTGGGCAGCCCCTCGACCGGACGGCGGGGCGAGATGTTCAGCCCCAGCCGTTCAAGCCCCTGCCGGGCGCGGCTTTCCATCTCGCGCCGGTCCAGCCTGCCGCCCCGCATCGGATAGCGGCCCACAAAGATGTTTTCGGCGATGGACAGATGCGGCAGCAGCAGCAATTCCTGATGAATCATGCCGACGCCCGCATCTATGGCCTCGCGCGGGCTGGCGGGCGCGTAGGGCGCGCCCTGCCAGGTCATCGTCCCCGAAGATGGCAGCACCGTCCCCGAGATCACATTCGAGACAGTCGATTTCCCCGCCCCGTTTTCCCCCAGCAGCGCCACGACCTCGCCCGGATGGATGTCCAGGTCGATGCCGTGCAGAACCTCGACCGGCCCATAGGATTTGCGGATGCCCCGCAGGGTCAGGATCGGTTGTGTGCCGTCTTGTGCCAGGGCGCTGCCTTTCTTGTGGGAATGTCGGGATTATGGGTGCTGTTCCACGTATGTCGGCGCCTCCTCGCAGGTGGTCAGAACCGCGTTCGGGGTCTGGCGTTCGGTCTCGGTTTCGCCGGCCGCGACGGCAATCGCCGAATCCACCGCCTTGCGGCCCATCTGCTGCGTGCTTTG
>NZ_JBKEBL010000048.1:0-10450 GCF_047973135.1 Paracoccus sp. (in: a-proteobacteria) | reverse complement strand
CCGCTGGCGCGATCCTGATCGCGATGGCGCTGAAGACATTCGACCTTGTCGTCGTCATGACACAGCGCGGGCCGGGGGGCGCGTCAGAGTTTCCGGCGACCTTCATGTATGACATGGCCTTCCGCCGCAACCAGCTTGGGATCGGATCGGCATCCGCGATCATGATCCTTTGCGCGGCGCTGATCGTCATCGCACCCGTCAACTTCATCGGAGGCAAGCGCCGTGGCCGCAGCGATTGAATACTTTGACGGTGGACGGTCTTGGAACCGCTGTCTTCTTTATGCCGACCTGATTTTCCTCGCGGCATTCTTTGTGGCACCACTGGTACTGATGATCACGACCTCGCTACGACCGGCGGATGAAATCGCCCGTGGCTCGATATTCGCATTGCCGGATGAGCTGACGCTTTATGCCTGGAAAAAGGCCTGGAGCGAAGCCTGCATTGGCACCCGCTGCGTCGGGCTCAGCGCCTTTTACCTGAATTCCTTCATGATCGTCATTCCCTCGGCGATCATCTCGACCGCGCTTGGGGCGATCAATGGCTATGCCTTGTCGAAAATCCGCTTTCCGGGCGCCAATGTCATCTTCGCGCTGATCGTATTTGGCGTATTTGTGCCCTATCAGGCAATTCTGATCCCGGCGGCGCAGGTGCTTGGGCTGCTTGGGCTGCTGAACAAGATCGCCGGGCTTGTTCTTGTACAGACGATCTATGGGATTCCGATCTGCACATTGTTCTTCCGCAACTACTACAAATCGGTGCCGGACGAATTGGTCAACGCGGCCACCATAGACGGCGCCGGCTTCTGGTCGACATTCGTCTATATCATCCTGCCGCTGTCGCCGCCGATCATCGCGGTCACACTGATCTGGCAGTTCACGCAGATCTGGAACGACTTCCTGTTCGGGGTGACCTTCTCATCGGGCGCGTCGCAGCCAGTCATCGTCGCGCTGAACAACCTGGTGAACACCACCTTCGGGGTCAAGGAATACAATGTTGACATGGCCGCAACGATCATCACCGCGCTGCCGACGCTGATTGTCTATGTCTTCGCGGGCAGCTTTTTCGTGCGCGGGCTGACCGTCGGGTCGGTGAAGGGATAAGCTATGACCACACTGAAAATCGACAATGTATCGCGCCGTTTCGGGGGCTTCACCGCGCTGGATGCGATCGATATCGAGGCCGCGACCGGCGAGTTCCTGACCCTGCTTGGCCCGTCGGGTTGCGGCAAGTCGACGCTCCTGTCGATCATCGCCGGCCTCGACCGGCCCAGCGGCGGCGCGATTGTCATCGACGGCGAAGATGTCAGTAGCACGCTGGCCCGCGACCGTGACATCGCGATGATCTTTCAGTCTTATGCGCTTTATCCGAACATGACCGTCGCCAAGAATATCGCCTTTGGTCTGAAAATGCGTGGTATTGCCCGCACTGAGCGTGACAAAGCCGTCCATGAAATTGCCCAGATGCTGCAGATCGAACCGCTGTTGCAGCGCAAGCCCTATCAACTCTCTGGCGGACAAAGACAACGGGTTGCCATGGGCCGCGCATTGGTCCGCAACCCGCGGCTGTTTCTTTTCGATGAGCCATTGTCAAATCTGGATGCGCAATTGCGGTCGGAAATGCGGATCGAGATCAAGCGCCTTCACCAAAAGCTGGGCGCAACCATCGTCTATGTCACCCATGATCAGGTCGAAGCGATGACGATGTCGACGCGTATCGTGGTGATGAATCGTGGCAAGATCGCCCAGATCGGTACGCCCTCGGACGTCTACGGCACTCCGGCCGATCTTTTCGTCGCGAAATTCGTGGGCTCGCCGGCGATGAACCTTATCCCAGGCAAAATCGAGACGGCGGGCCAGAACGTTGTGCTGCGAGTGGGCTCGAAAGCATTGCCGCTGCCCGCCGGTCCGGGCCTTGCGCATGGGCAGGAAATCACGTTGGGGATCCGACCCGAGGCTTTCCGGTCCGATCAGCTTGATGACGGCCTCAGCTTCGATGCAAACATCGAGGTACTTGAGCCGACAGGTGCCGATACTTTGGTCATTTTCCCCTTTGGGGGCGTCGAAATCACCGCCCGGGTCGAGCCGAAATCAGGCCTCCGTCCGGGGTCGCAGGCGCAATTTTTTGTCGCGCCAGATGCTGTGCATCTTTTCGACACGCAGACAGGCCTGCGCATCCCGCCCCCCTGAGGCACGAGGCGCAGGCATCGCAAAACCGTTGCCCAAAACCGGATTCAGACCCTGAAACGGCTGCGATACTGACGCGGTGTTTGCCCTTTCAGCACGCGGAACTGCCGGTTGAAATTCGCCAGCGAGCGATAGCCAACCGCCTCGGCGACGAAGCGGATAGGTTGCTCATCCGCAACCAGCATCGCGCAAGCAGCACCGATCCGCAGCCGCATGACATAGCCGGTCAGCGTCAAGTGCGTATGCCGCGTGAACATCCGATGAAAGGCAGACACGCTCAGCGCGGCAATCCCGGCCACGGTTTCGACCCGGATATCACTGCGATAATTGGCGTGGATATGCTCCAGCACCCGTTGGATCCGCGTTTCGCCCAGATCCGGTGCCGACAGCTCGACGGCAGGGCTGGTCAATTGCTCTGCCCCGTGGTCTTCTGCCAGCGCTAGCAGGATCGACATCAGATCCAGCAGCCGGTCAGCGGGCGGCTTGTCGAACATGGCCTCGATTTGCGGACGCACCGCTCGGGCGATCTGCGGCGAAAAGACCAGCCCGCGCGAGGCACGACCCAGCAAGACCGAGACGGCGCGCAATTCGGTCAACAATCCGGTCAGACCGCGCGCCCATTCCGGCTTGAACCAGATGACCATCACATTGTGCGGCTGATCCTCATCGACCTTGCCGGCCGAGGCCCAGGTATGCGGGATACTTGGCCCGATCATCACAAGATCACCGTCACCATAGGTCCCGACATGGTCGCCAACAAAGCGATGGCCGCGGGAGTTTGTCGTCAGGGTCAGTTCGTATTCCGGGTGATGATGCCACTCGAATGGAATCGACGCCTCACGCCCGACGCGGACCATCGACCAAGAGGCATCGTCCACGCTAACGACCTGTTCCAGATATGACTTCATGGCGCGGTCCAAACCCCCATGCGTATCGCGCAGTATGCCGCGATAACGCCAGAATAGTATCAATATCGGCCAGTCCTGCGCAACTGCCCGCGCGTGCCTCTCGCTAGGCTGAACCTTGCCACGCGGGAAGATCACAGAAGGAGGAGACCCATGACCCACGCGACCGATATCAAAAGGGACGATCATCCGACATCAAGCCGGGCCGTCACCCAACTGTCCGAGATCAGGAAAAAGCTGCCGCTGCGTGTGCTGACCGAAGACGAATTCACCACCTGGCAACGGCGCGGCTTTGTCATCGTCCGCAACGCCGTGCCGCCCGAAAATATCGAACGGCTAAAGGCCCTGCTTTGGGAATTCGAAGAAAAAGACCCTGTCGATCCGGCCACCTGGGACGTCGAGGCGCGCCGCGCCTATTCCAACGCGAATGTCACCAATCTGGGTTTTGTCGAAATCTATAATCACCAGTTCCTGTGGGACAATCGGATGCACCAGCGGCTTTATGACGCCTTTGTCGATATCTGGGATATCGAGGATCTGTGGGTTTCGATTGACCGAGCCAATCTGAACACCCCGAACACAGGTACGCGCGGGTCCGCAGGGTTCATCCACTGGGATGCCGACACCTCGCGCGATCCGTTGCCCGTCGCCGTGCAGGGCGTATTGTCACTGGTCCATCAGGATGGCGGCGATATGGGCGGGTTTCAGTGCGTCCCGTGGCTGTTCGAACATTTCGACGAATGGCAGGCAACCCAGCCCGACGACCGCGACCCGCATCAGCCGGATATGACAGGGATCGAGGACAAGCTGGAAAAGGTCGAATTGCTGCCCGGCGATCTGATGATCTTCAACGCCCTCCTCGCCCATGGCATCGCGCCAAACAGATCCCAGGACAAGGTGCGGATGGCGCAGTATATCTCAATGTTCCCGGCTGACGAAGCCGACCTGATTGAACGTGAAGCGCGCATCAGATCATGGCGCGAACGCACCCCCCCGGCCCGCGCCGGCTATGTCGGCGATCCGCGCGAATGGGAAAGAAAGCACGGCGCGACAGCGAAACTGACGCCGCTGGGCGAACGGCTTTTGGGGTTGAAAAGCTGGTATGGCGGCTGACCTTTAAGGGCAGGCACGCGACATGACACCTATCGAATGGCTTCGGATTGCGAGGCCATTCACACCTTATGCTCCCGCCAGGGCAATCGGCTCTCCGCGACGGTCGACCATCATCAGGCCAATGGCCCCGATGCAGCCAATGGCGCCGCCGATCAGCGCAACGGCCCCATATCCGCCCAGCATCGTTCCCACCAGAAACGCAAGCGCTGCCGCAAGATCGCCAATCAGCTTTTGCAGGGCCAGTAGGGCACCGGCGGTCCCCGGTCGCCCGTTCAGCAAATCCTGCAAGTAACTGATCTGCAGTCCCATGAAGACCGCACCGGATGCGCCTCCGACAAAGCTGAGCGCCCAGACCATCGGCGAAGCCGCCATGATCTGCAATGCGATGATATTCAGCGCATAGAACAAGCCGCCCATCGCCATCAGCATCGACCGCCTGATGCGCAGGCCCCACAGATGCATCGTAAGCATGACAGGCACCTCCCAGCCAGCGACCAGCCCGAAATACAGCGCGGCATCCCCCGTCGTCCGGTTGGGCGTCGTCAGGAAGATCAGCGGCAGAAGGGTCATGAACAGCGATATGACCGAGGTCATCGCGCCCATGCAAAGCAAGCGGATCACAACTGCACCGCGCAGAATTTCCTTGAAAGCTTGCCGGAAATTCAGCCCAGAAGGCACATCTGCCCATTTTGCCCGGCCCTGACGCGGCCAGCCGATGATCAATGCCACGGTCATGCAAAGGCTGATCGCGAACGCCCCGACATAGACCCCCATCAGAACGCCGCCCAGGCGGAAATACCAGTTCCAGACCAGCATCGCGGCAAGATAGGCGCCCGACATGCAGGCCCGGATCCAGGACAGGACGATCACGCGGCGATCTGGCTGATCCGACAGCGCCAAGCGCCCCAAGGCAAAGATCTGGCCCATCATCGCCATGGCGATGGGCACGGCGATGCCATGGCAGATGATGAAACTGACCGGGCGCGGCGCGATCAGCATCAGTCCAAGCCCCAGCGTTCCGCAGGCCGAGGTCGCAATCGCCAGAACCCGCCGGTTTGCAAAGCGATCGCTCAGGATCCCCAGGAACACAGCGGCGATCACGCCCGAAGCCGAGGCCAGCACCATCAGCGTCGCGAAAGTCGGCTCGCTCAGGCCGATTTCCTCGATCCCGATCACGGATTGGAACGGAAAGATCGACCCGCTGAACGCGCCGATCAGCATCATCACCAGCGCCGCAACACCCAGACCGGGCGTCCTTAGAATGATCGACAGATTAGACAATGCAGTACCCCCGACGGGGCACGATCAAGGATATACCAGATCGCGCGAGGCAAAGATCATTTCACACAAACCCTATGCCGGCAGATATATGCCAGCTGTCGCCCTGCACAGCTATAACGGCAGATGATGCGCGCAGAGGCGAATCCTGAACCGGCATTTCAGCCAGCGGCCTTCGCGCGCAAAAGCCCTGCCGCCTCGCCTTCCGTGAGGGCCGCCGGCGCAGCGCAGCCATGCGAAATGGCGACGATGCCGTCGGTTTCGGCGGCCTCCAATATGCCCAGCATCACTGCCAGCACATGCAGCGCCAGTTCGCCCGAGGCGCGATGCGGCCTGTCTTCGACGATGGCGCGGGCCATTTCGGCCAGCCCCAGCCCGCGATAATTTGCCGTGACGGGATTGCCGAAGGGATAGTTGATGCTGCCGAACACCAGATCCTGTGTCGGGATGACTCGCCAATCAACACGCTGCCCCTTCAGCGCGGCCTGCTCCGGGTCGTGCATGTTCAATTGCGGCTCGTTCGACGAAATCTCGACCGCGCCGCCAAACGTATCGGGATCGGGCACCCTCAACGAGGCGCCGGTTCCGTGCAGTTCAAACGGCAGCATCCCGTGGCGCCACACATCCCAACTGGCGATAAAGCTGATATTGGCGCCGCTTACAAAGCTGAGAACCGCATTCACGGTCGTAAACGTATCGACCGGAAAGGTTTTGCCCTTGTTTGGCCCTTCGGCGCCAAAGCGACGCGCGACAGGACTGATCTGACCTGTGGCGCGCACGGATTGCACCGGCCCCAGCAGGGTGATCAGCGTGGTGATATAGTAGGGTCCAAGGTCCAACACCGGACCGCCGCCCGGCTGATAGAAAAAGGCCGGGTTCGGATGCCAATGCTCCATACCCTTTGACATGATCGCCGCCGTACCGGTCAGGATCTGGCCAACCTCTCCGACATCAAGCGCCTGTCGCGCACGCTGGATGCCGGCGCCCAAAACCGTATCCGGCGCCGCGCCAACGCGCAGACCGGCCGCCGCCGCGGCACGCACGATTGCCGCGCCATCATTCAGGTTCGTCGTCAGCGGCTTTTCGGAATAGACATGTTTGCCGTTGGCGATGGCCGCCATCGAAACCTCGGCATGAACCCCGGGAATGGTCAGGTTCAGCACCGCATCGATGTCATCAGCCGCCAGCAGCGCGCCGACCGTCATTTGCCGCAACCCGAATTTCCCGGCCAACCTGTCCGCCGCCGCCGGGATCACATCCGCACAGGCGACAAAGTCAATGTCCCGGAAAAGCGGGCCGTTTGTCGCATAAATATCCGAGATATTCCCGCATCCTATTATTCCGACGCGCATTTTTCCCCCTCATCTCGCTGTGATCCGAAACGCTCAGGCACCAGCAGACAGATAGCCCGCTGGCGCTGATCGCCGCACGAAATCCAGCCGATCCGCCGCCTGTTCCGGGCGCAGCGCGTGAAGGATGATCGAACCGTCATAGCCCGACGCCGCCAGCAGCTGCAGATAATAGGGATAGTCCAGCTTGCCATGACCGGCCGCGACATGCCCCGCCTCGCCATCCCGGTCCAGATCCTTGGCATGGGCCAGAACGATATCCGCCCCCAGCAGATCAAAGGCCTCGTCCAGCTTTTCGCGCATTTTCGGCAATTCGCCCTTTTGAAAGATATTGGCGCCATCCATGACGATTTTCAGCGCTGGCGAGGCGATGCTGTCCAGCAGCCGGCGCGCCTTGGCGACGGTGTTCACGGTGTTGCCGACCTCGGGCTCGATCCCCAGCACAATCCCGTGTACCTCGGCGGTTCGCACCGCGCGCTCGACCGTCAGCAGCAGATCGGCCCAGGCCTCGGGCGAGTCGCTGTCGGGATGACGGCGCCACATGTTTTCAGGATCGCGCGATCCGGTGCACAACGTGACAACGCCTGTGCCGAAATGGGGCGCCGCCGCAATCAACCGATCCAGCGCCCGCGCGCCTGCCTCGCGTTTCAGCGGATTGGGATCGATCATGTTATAGGTTCCCGACAGCGCCGAAAGCTCTAGCCCATAGCGCACAAAGCCCTCACGAACCGCTTGCACCTCATCGGCGCGGAACTCGGCCGGAAAAATTTCGCCCAAGGCGTTAACCAGATCGAACTGCACCCCGCTTGCGCCAGCGGCGCTGATCACAGAAAGGTTTTGATCAAGGCTGGCATCGGGGAATTCAGGCGAAAGAAGTCCAAGTGTAGCCATATGTAATTTCGCCTTTTCTGCAATGAAATCTGTCTTCTTCAGGGTCGCTGCGCTGCCGGATTCATCTGACCGGAAGCCCGCCGAACTTGCGGCGATCCTTAAATTGTCTTATACTAAGACAAAATAACGAACAAGAGAGAAAATCATGCATGGAAGGACGCTTTCTGAAAAGATGCTGACCTTCGCGCGCTATCTGAAAAGCGCCGATGACCTGATCACGGGGCCGGATATTACCAGCCTGCGCGCCGGCACCAGCGCGCTGCGTCGGCAAACTGACCGCCATACCCCACCCGTGTGGCGGATTGATCAGGACCGGTTTGAGGGGATCGATTATAACATCTATCGCCCGCAGGACCGCGCCGCCGCCAAAGCCGCAGTCTTTCTTCATGGCGGCGGCTTCAGCCACCTTGATACCGAGGTTTATGATCCGATCCTGCGGCGCTTCGCGCTTGAGGGGGATATGGTGATCATCGCGCCGAACTATCCCCTCGCGCCCGAAACCCCGTTTCCCGAAAATATTTATCGTTGCGAGCGTTTCCTGCAGCATATCCAGACAAAGGCCAAATGCCTTGGAATC
This sequence comes from Paracoccus sp. (in: a-proteobacteria), assembly GCF_047973135.1. Taxonomy (GTDB): domain Bacteria; phylum Pseudomonadota; class Alphaproteobacteria; order Rhodobacterales; family Rhodobacteraceae; genus Paracoccus. The sequence continues at coordinate 2,153 of NZ_JBKEBL010000048.1, read as the reverse complement.
GACCCTAGGCTGGGTCTGATGGGGGATTCCGCCGGGGCCAATCTGGCGCTTGGCTGCGCGTTGATCCAGCGGGATGCAGGTCGGACAAGGCTCAGCCGTCTGGGGCTGATCTATGGTGCGTTCGATCTGGTGACCGAACGGGAATCGCATCGGCTTTTCGGGTCTGGCGATCTTCCCCTGACGACCCAGGCCATCCGGGCAAGCCGCGATCTCTATATCCCCGACCCGTCAGCGCGAAACGCCCCGCTTGCCTCGCCGATCTTTGCCAAGCTGTCGAACCTGCCGCCGACCTTCCTGTGCATTGCCAGTCACGATCCGCTCTTTGATGAAAACATCGAGATGGCGCGCCGCCTTGGCCTTGGTGGTGTCGATGTAACTGCGCGGATTTATCCCGGAACCATCCATGGTTTTCTCGAGGCGGACAGCGTCTCGGGCGATGCTTCGGCGCGATTGGCTCTGACCGAAATCGCCCGTTTCATGGCCGCCTGACACAGGCTGTCAGCCCGTGGCCCTGCCCGTTTCTCCGATCTGGGGCAAAGCGAAAAGCTGTTCACGGACCAGCGCCGCCGCACCCATCAAGGCCGTCTCGGGTCCGGAGGACAGCACCCTGATCTCGGGCACTTGCAGGCCCGGCATCATCCAGTCGCGCAGATGCCCTTGAATTTGGTCCCCGACCTGACTGAACACCGGCGCCAGCGCGCCCATGACCGCGATACGCGCAGGGTCGAGAAGATAGATCGCGTCAAGCAAACCACGCGCGATCACCTCGGCCCAGGGCGCCAGCGCTGCCGTATCAACCTCATCCAGCAGACCGGCTTTTGCCCGATTGGCAATCTCTGGCGGCAACAACGACTGCGCCATCTGCTGAAAATTTCGGCCCGGGCGACCGGAACCGGGTGCCATCTGGATCAGGCCAATCTCGCCGGCGATCCCCTGCACACCCCTGTCGACGACGCCGTTTCGCATATGCACGCTGCCGATACCTGCCGGCGTCAGCAGTACGAAGAACATGTTGTCCTTGTCCGGCGCCGACAATTGGCCCGAATGCCCCATGGCGAAAGCGACCGCGTCGTTGCTGCAGCGAATGATCCGGCCATCTGGCGCGGCATCTTCCAGCATCGACTGAAACGGAACATCAGACCATCGGCGGCTTCCCGGGATCGTCACCCGACCAGTTGGGGTGATGATCCCCGGCATGCTGATGCCCAGACCAAATAGCCGACCCGGCGCTGCCGCGGGCAAAAGTTCTTCCGTCTTTTGCGTGATCGCCTGACACAGATCTTCGGGGGTATTGGTGGCCAAATCGAAATCGGCCCTAAGCGAGGCCAGTTTCGTCAAGGTGAAATCCACCAGCGCGACGGTGAAATGATCGCCCTCGACCTCGACGCCATGAAAATGCGCCCCCGCCGGGTTCAGCGAAACCGGCAGCCCGGGCCGGCCCTTGCTGTCACCGCCCGCGTTACCCGTCGTTGTGACCAAACCTTCGGCTTCCAACTCGGCAATCGCATAGCCGACCGTGGTCCGCGTCGTCCCAAGCGCGCGCGCAAGATCGGCCCGCGACATCGGCCCCGTGTCGCGCAACAGGCGCAGGCAGTTGCGCACATTGACATGGCGCAACATCTTGGCCGTATTCATCGGCTTTTCAGTCTCCATCGGACGATATCCCGCTGACCATGGAACTGCGTTAAGCAGCCACGCCGCCTGAAATCAAGCATGCGCCCCGACAGGACAGGCATCTTCACCGCACGGTTCGCAGCAGAAAGCCTCTTGCGGCGATAAAATTTTTAGCGCCACAATGTCAATGAGACGGAAGGAAGGTCGTGGATCGCAGCCTTTCCTCCACGGCCTTGACGGATCGGAACCAACAAGATGAACGCGGCAGAATTCGGCGACAGCGATGTGACCATCGTCGGGGCGGGGCCAAGCGGTGCGATTGCGGCCCAGCTCATGTGGACGGACCCTAGGGTCCGTGGACATGAGGGATTCCTTAGCTGCGTGATTTCTGATTCAAGTCTCACAGATGGTGGCTTGAATGGACGAGCAGAGGGTTGTGGGAACGGATGTGATTTGGCTGCGCATTGAGCCGCAGTTACCAGGCACGAAAACCGACTGCGGGGTAACGGGGAAAGACAAGCGGCTGTTTCTGGAGGCGG
>NZ_JBKEBL010000198.1:0-27652 GCF_047973135.1 Paracoccus sp. (in: a-proteobacteria) | reverse complement strand
CAAGCCGCTTTCCCCCTCCCTCCCGGAAGGCGGTATTGCGGCGGCCCGCGGATTTTGCTGTTCACCAGAAGGAGAGTTCGATGTTTCTCAAGAAATTGCTGCCGGGCGCAATTCCCGTTGCCACGCTGCTGGCCGGATCAGTTGCCCTTGCGGATGACAGCCAGACGGCGTGGCGACTGTTCGTCGCGGATCAGGCCACGGGGACTGTGACCGCCCTGGATCTGGAGACACCCGACCATCGCTGGAAATTCAATCTGGCGGGGCCATCACGGCTGTACCCCTCGCCCGATGGCGAGACGGTCGTGGCGGTGCAGACGGATAACGACCGCGTCGATTTCCTCGGCAGCGGAATCGCACTGGAAGGGCATGGCGACCATTCCGATCTGGCGGTCTCTGATCCGGCGCAGATCGAGACCGCGCTGGAAGGGCCGCGCCCCTTCCATGTGGTCAATCACGATCACACCATCGCGGTGAATTTCGATCAGGGCGGCTATGTCGCCTTGCTGGACGAACACGTACTGCACGAGGGTCAGACCGGCACGGACCGCTTTAATCAGGCGCGCGCGCATCACGGTTTCGCGGTGCCGATGGGCGATTCGATCATCAGCTCGGTCGCTTCGGATGCCGAGGTCGAGCCGGACAAGCTGCCGCCCCGGATCGGCATCCAGGCCTTCGGCGCCGATGGTGCCCCCACCGGCGAGATGCAGGTCTGCACCGATCTGCATGGCGAGGCGTTCTCTGGCGAATATCTTGTCGCGGGCTGCAAAGAAGGTATCGCCACCGTCACCGTGGCAAGCGGCACCCCGGAATTTTCCATGCTGCCCTATCCGGCCGATTTCCCCGAAGGGCATACCGGCACGCTGCTGGGATCGCCTGCCATGCAGATCTTTCTTGGCAATTACGGCCCGGACTCGGTCGTCGTGATCGATCCGGTGGCGGCGCCTTATCTCACGCGGGTCGAACTGCCCTTCCGCCGCGTCGATTTCGTGCTGGACCCCGCCAATCCGCAATTCGCCTATATCCTGACCGAGGACGGCACGCTGCACCGGCTGAACATGCTGTCCGCCACGATCGAGCAATCGGCCCCGGTCACGCAGCCCTATTCCATGGACGGTCACTGGCGCGACCCGCGCCCGCGTCTGGCCATGGCGGGCGACCGGCTGGTGATGACGGACCCGCTGGCCAGCCTCTTGCGGGTCATCGACCCCGTCGGCCTGACCGAGACCGCAACGATCCCGGTCGAGGGGCTGCCCTATAACATCGTCGCCCTTGGCGGCAGCGGAATGCAGCACTGATCCGCCCGAACCCGGCTGGCCGCCCCGGTACCGGGGCGGCCAGCCGGGCATGACAGGCCTTTGCCAGATTGTCGTGGGGTAGAAAGGCCGTTAACCTGATTGCGGCCGTCAGTTTTTCAGACGGCTTGCCCCAACATGCGCCTCGCGCGGTTTCAGATCAGGTTTGTCATATGCGTGTATTGTTCAGGAAAACGATTTCGGCGCCAGTTGCGCTGGTACTTGCCATAAGCTCTGCCGTTCCTGCGGCGGGCTGGATGAGCGACGACGGAGCATTGAATCTGTCGATCGGCGCGGGCAGCTATCTGCTTAGCAATACGGTGCTTGAAAACGTCGTGAAGGACGCCGAAAAAAACGCTTCTGCGTCAGAGGTTCTGGCCGAGACACGTTTTGACCGGCAGGGCGGCTATGAGGTCTCGCTGGAGGCTATCGTCGCCTCTTATCCGGCCGCGCAGCAGGCCGATGCGCGTGTCCTGTTCACCCAGATGCTGTCCTATTATCCCAAGGTTCTGAACCAGCTTGGCCAGCCGGAAAACGACCTGGCCGTCGGCATGGCAGCCTTCATCGCCGGGAACTATTCGGGCTATCACAATATCCCCTTTCCCGACGACAAATTCGCCCCGCTGGTCGATCAGATGCGCGAGGCGATGCAGACCGACCCGCAGATCGCCGCGATGAGTGCCGCAGAAAAGCAGCAACTGAACGACATGCTGGCTGCGGTGGGCATGCAGATGGTGACGCTTCAGAACCAATTGCAGCAAAGCCCGGACAGTGTGATCGCAGGCAAAATGCACGAGGCCTGCCAGCAGCTTCTTCACGAAGCACTGGGAATCGACGCAGACAAGCTGCAGATCACCTCGGTGGGCATGATCATGTAATATAGCTGATGCTGCGCCAATTTGATCATCAAATTGGCTTCCGTCAGCTATACTTGCCATAAGCTCTGCCGTTCCTGCGGCGGGCTGGATAAGCGACAACAGAGCATTGAATCTGTCGATCGGCGCGGGCAACTATCTGCTTAGCAATATGGAGCTTGAAAACGTCCTGAAGGACGCCGAAAAAACGCTTCTGCGTCAGGCCGAACGAACCCTTGTCCGCCACAGGGTAAACAGCCCCGCCGACACGACGATGGCCGCCCCGATGACCACGTTCAGCGGCAGCGCATCGCAAAAAAACAGAATGCCGATCAGCGAGGCCCAGACAAGCTGGGTATAGATGAAGGGTTGCAGGGCCGAAGCCTCGGCCATCTCATAGGCGCGGATCATCAGGTAATGCGACAGGGTCGCGGTCGCGCACAGCCCCGCCATCCACAGCCAGTCGATCGGGGCCAGCCATTGCCAATGCCAAATCCCGGCCATAGTGGCGAAAACCGCGCCCGCGACGCCCGTCCAGAAAAAGCTGACCATCGCCGGATCATCGCGCGACACATGCCGCGTCAGCAGCGTGTACAGCGCGAACATGAGGGCCGAGGCCAGCGGCAGCAGCGCGGCGGGCTGCATCATGCCGCTGCCGGGTTGCAGGATCACCAGAATACCGCAAAAGCCGATCCCGATGGCGGTCCAGCGCCGCCAGCCGACCTTTTCGCCCAGAACAGGCCCCGACAGCCCCGCCACCAGCAGCGGGCAGACCGCAAAGATCGAATGCGTCTGTACCAGTCCCAGCCGCACGAATGCCTCGATGATGACCACAATTTCCGTCACCAGCAGCAGCCCGCGCGCCAGATGGGTCAGCGGCCTTTTCGTGCGGATGGCGCGCTTCAGCCCGCCCGGCTGGCGGGCGACCAGCCAAAGCACGAAAACCGCGAATACCCAAAAGCGCAGCATCACCACCAGCGTTGGCGGATAGCTTGCACCCAACTGGCGCGAAAACCCGTCCTGCATCGCAAAGATGAAGGCAACGATACAGATCAGCAGGATCGCAAGCCCCGTTCGCGGCTCGGCGGGGCTGGCGGTGGCGGCGGGCATCAAGGGACAACTCCGGTTCGGCACGCGGGGGGCGGATCGGGGCGGGTTCAGTCGCGACTGCGGACCGCCTTGGCGAAGCTGGCAAAGATCTGCGCGTTGGCGGCGATGATGCGGCCCGATTCCAGCGGATCGTCGCCATCGCGGATCCCTTCGACAAAGCCGCCAGCCTCGCGCACCAGAAGGATACCGGCGGCGACGTCCCAAGAGTTGATGCCGCGTTCCCAATAGCCATCGTAGCGGCCCGCCGCGACATAGGCCAGATCCAGCGCTGCGGCCCCCATGCGCCGCATGCCCGCACAAAGCGGCATCAGCCGCGCCAGATCCTGCAAGGATGCGGGCAGGTTGTCGCGGCCCGCAAAGGGGATGCCGGTCGCAAAGATCGACTCGATCATGTGCCGCCGTCCCGACACGCGCAGCCGCTGATCGTTCATGAATGCGCCGCTGCCCTTTTCGGCAACGAACAATTCGTCCTTGGCCGCGTCAAAGATCACCGCCGCGACGATCTCGCCCTTGTGTTCCAGCGCGATGCTGACCGCCCAATGCGGCAGCCCGTGCAGGAAATTCGTGGTGCCGTCCAACGGATCGACGATCCAGCGGCGCGTGGGATCCTCGCCCGGTTCGACCCCGGTCTCTTCGCCCAGCCAGCCGTAATTGGGGCGGGCGGTGCGCAATTCCTCTTTGATGATCCGTTCAGCCTCGCGGTCGGCACGGCTGACGAAATCGCCCGCGCCCTTGACGCTGACCTGAAGGTTCTCGACCTCGCGGAAATCCTTGACAAGCGAGCGGCCGGCCTTGCGCGCGGCCTTGATCATGATGTTGAGATTTGCGCTGGCCATTGCATGCTCCGGAAACTGGGGTTGGGCGGGTCATAGGCGCATGCGGACGAAATGCCAAGATCAGGCGGCAGCGTCGCGCAGCATGCGCAACGGCTCGGTCCGGGCAAGGCGCAGGACATGGGCCATATAGGGGCGGTTCAGGTCGGCCTCGCGCACGGCGGCATACAGGCGGCGCTGGATGCCGCCCGGCCCCAGTGGCAGCAGCGCCAGTTCAGGGTTGGCGGATTCGCGGCGCAGCACCCAGTCGGGCATCACCGCCACCCCTCGCCCGCTGGCCACCAGCATCAGCGCCACGGCGGTCAGTTCGACCGTGCGCGTGCGGGCGGGTTCGATCCCGGCGGGGGTCAGGAATTGGCTGAACACATCCAGCCGCCCGCGATCCATCGGATAGGTGATCAGCGTTTCGGCGGCAAAATCCTGCGGCTCGGCATGGCCTTTGGCAACAAGCGCGTGCCCCGAGGGCACAACCAGCGTCGGCGCATAGTCGAACAGCGGCTGAAAACTGATATCCGCCATATCCTCGGGGTCGGACGAAATGACCAGATCGACCTCTTCGCGGGCCAGAGCGGGCAGCGCGCTGAAGGCCAGCCCCTGCCGGATATCGACATCCACATCCGGCCAGGCGCGGCGGAACAGGTCCAGCACCGGCAGCAGCCAGTCAAAACAGGCGTGACATTCCATCGCGATATGCAGCCGCCCGACATGGCCCATTTCGACCCCCTTGAATTCGGCCTCGGCTGCGGCAACCAGCGGCAGCACCTGCTCGGCCAGACGCAGCAGGCGCATTCCGGCGGCAGACAGTCGCATCGGCTTGGCCCGGCGCACGAACAGTTCGACCCCGGCCTGTTCCTCAAGCGCCTTGATCTGGTGGGACAGGGCCGACTGGGTGATGTTCAGCACCTCGGCGGCACGTGCCAGCCCGCCCTGTTCATGGACGGCGCGCACGGTCCGCAGGTGACGCAATTCCAGATGCATATGAACCCGCCTCATGACCATCTTGAAGATTATGAATTTGTCTCACGACGCAGGGCATGGCACAAGGCACGAAAGGAAAGGAATCGACATGACCCGCATCACGCCGAAAATCAGCTTCGAGTTCTTCCCGCCGAAAACGCTGGATGCCTCGTTCCGGCTGTGGGAAACGGCGCGGGCGCTGGCCCCTCTGGCACCGGATTTCGTGTCCGTGACTTATGGCGCGGGCGGCACGACGCGCAAGCTGACCCACGAGGCGGTGACGACCATCAACCGCCATTATGGGCTGAACGTGGCGGCGCATCTGACCTGCGTCGAGGCCACGCGCGACGAAACCGCCGAGATCGTGCAGGCCTATGCCGATGCCGGGATCCGGGAAATCGTGGCGCTGCGCGGCGATGCACCCAGGGGGCAGGATCGTTTCACGCCGCATCCCGACGGCTTTGTCAGCTCGATCGGGCTGATCGAGGCCATCGCGGCGCGGGGCGACATGACGATCCGCGTCGGCGCATACCCCGAGCCGCATCCCGACAGCCCCTCGACCGATGCCGATGTGGTCTGGCTGAAACGCAAGATCGATGCCGGGGCAACCAGCGCGATGACGCAGTTCTTTTTTGACGCCGACACCTATTTCCGCTTTCGCGACAAATGCGTGGCGGCGGGGATCGAGGCACCGATCATTCCGGGCATCCTGCCGGTGCAGGGCTGGTCGGGAACCCGCCGCTTTGCCGCTGCCTGCGGAACCAGCGTACCGCAATGGGCCGAGGATGCCTTTGCCGCCGCCACGACCCCCGAGGCCGAGCGTCAGCTTGCCACCGCGCTGTGCATCGAACTGTGCGAAAAGCTGATCGCGGGCGGGGTGGACCGGCTGCATTTCTATACGCTGAACCGGCCCGAACTGACTCGCGACGTCTGCGCGGCCCTTGGCGTCAAGCCAAAGCGCCCGTTAGAGGCCGTGGCTTAGCCGGGCCGGTCCTTCACCCGCCCGCGCCGGCGGCATCGTCCATCTGCGGGCCCTTGTCACCCGACCGGCGGAACCCCCGCCTGACGGGCCGGTCCACAGCCTGATCCGCCAGATGCCCGGTCAGCAGCGCCGGGCCGGGATAAGGGCGCGGAATGGTCGGATGCAGCGCCTCGCTGCGGTACAGCCCGGCAAGGCGCGGCGCGCGGGCCAGAAAGGCCTTGCCCCAGTTGCGCCATGACCCGACCGAGGGCGCGCTGGCATCGCAGGGGAAATGCCCGCGCCAGCCCTGCGGCAGGGGCAGACCCGCATCTTCGGCCTGGCCCAGCATCCAGACCAGCGGGATATTGGCCAGAGGCCGCGCATATTCCAGCCCTGACAACTGCCCGCCAATATCGGCATGCGCGCCGCGAAACCACATCTGTTCGATCCGCCCCGCTGCGCTGGAATCGTCCCACAGGATCGGGGCAAAGGCCGCCCGCGTCTCGTCCAGCGCCAGCGCCTGACAGCCAAGCCCGATTTCCGGGCCAAGATGGGTGTCGTGAAAGCGAAAGCGCGGTTCGGTCAGCAACCACAGCAGCGGCAGCCGGATCCCCAGCGCCATGACCGTGTCGAAACAGCCGATCATCGCGATGGACACCTGCCCCTGCCCCCTGCGCCGCCGGAATGCCCCAAGCGCCTGATCCGACGCCCCCTCGCTATAGTAACGCCAGGCAAGCCGGATATTGCGTTCCGTCGCCGTTTCGGGGCGCAACAGGCCCACGCGGCTGATCATCCCCGCCAGGCTGCGCACGGCAAAGGCACCGCGGGAATAACCCAGCAGGAAAATCCGGTCGCCGGGGCGATAGCCGCTGGCCAGCCAGCCATAGGCATCGATGATCCGCCGCGACAGGCTGTGCCCCATTGCCAGTTCCGGCAAGGTCCGCCAGCGATCCCATTGCTGGCCTGCGGCGTAATGGATCCGCAGGGGCCCGCCATCATGGCCGGCAGATTGGCTGGCGGATTGGCTGGCGGACCGGTCACGCAGCAACGCATGGATCCGACCGATGGAACTGCGCCGTCCTTCGGCCAGCGAGGCAAAGGTACCGTCAATCAGGATGACATGTGTACGGCTGAGACGAATCTGTGACATCGTCCCGACGCTAGCATGATGTTGTAAGAAAAGAGTTACTCAAGCGCCATCACAGTCGCGTGCGAGACCGCCCCGAACCCGTTGAACCGCGTGTTCGTTGCGGTCGAATAGGCCCCGGCCCCGTGGAATACCATATAGTCGCCCTCGGCGATATTGGCGGGCAGGCTCAGCTCGCCGGGCAGGCGGTCCACCGAATCGCAGGTCGGGCCAAAGATCACCCGGCCGGCATGCTCGCCCTCGCGGATGTCCCCCTGCGGGGTGATCACCTGCACCCGATCCAGATTGCCGACGATGGGCAATTCCGACAACGCGCCATAGACGCCGTCATTCAGGAATACCGCATGCCCGTCGCGGATCGCCTTGACGCGGGTGATCAGCGAAAAGGCGTCAGCACAAAGGCCGCGTCCCGGTTCGCAGACCAGCGCGGGGCTGTCATCGCCAAAGGCCCCGGCGACGGTTGCGGCGATCTTGTCAAAGATCGCCTGAAGATCGGGATCGACGCCGATGACGCGATGCGAAGGGAACCCGCCGCCGACATTCAGCCGCCGCGCCCTGACCCCCGCCATGTCACAGATGTCCCTCGCTACGGTGATATAGCTTTCCCAAGCCGCCGGATCGACGCATTGCGTCCCCGGATGGAATGTCAGCGAGGCGGTATAGCCGCGATCCGCCACCGCACGCAGCAATTCTGCGGCCAGTTCCGGCTCGGCTCCGAATTTGGAACCGAAATCATAGATCGCCCCCAGCACCGGCAGCTTGAAGCGCGGCGAAATCTCGACCGGCTGGCCGTCAAAGGCCGTGGGCACCTGTTCGAACAGCTTGTCCAGTTCCGACCGGCTGTCCACAGACCAGGCACGCACCCCGGCCCCTGCGGCATGGGCGATCTCGGCCCGCGCGCGGACCGGATTGTGATAGTGGCGCGCGGCCCCCGGCGCCAGCCGCCCGATCAGGTCGATCTCGACGGGCGAGGCCACGTCAAAACCGGTCATTCCGGCGGCCAGCAGGTTCTGGATCACCACATCGGAGGGGTTCGACTTGACCGCATAGGTCACAAGCCCCGGAAACCCGCTGATGAATTGCCGCGCCCGGTCCTGCAGGACCGTCGGCGCAAAGGCCATCACCGGATGTTCGGGCTGAAGGTTGCTGATAAGCTCGGCCGGGTTGTCCCAGACGGTCTTGTGATGTCCCATGGATGGCCTTTCGCGCAAAGTCAGAGTCGTCGGCAGTCATGCCCCAGAATGGCGCTATTTAGCCTTTAATTCACGTTTGAAAAGTGCAGTTCGCACGACTCGTTTGTTAATGGCCGCAGATCGTGGCGATTTGCTGACCCGACTGGCGGCACGGGCTTGGCAAGGCAGCATCTCGGCGCTTGTTTTTCGACGGAACACCGCCGATGCTGGTTTTTCGACGTCCACCCATACCTGATTCCAAGGAGACGCGTGTGACCTATTATACAAGCATGATAGCGGCGATTCCCTCTGCCAACAAACAGGCATATACCGATCACGCCCGCAAAAGCTGGCCCATCTTCAAACGCCTTGGCGCGCTGCGCATGGTCGAGGCCTGGGGCGAGGATGTGCCGCATGGCAAACAGACCGATTTCTATCGCGCGACCCAGGCAAAGGAAGATGAGACGCCGGTATTTTCGTGGATCGAATGGCCCGACCGGGAAACCGCCGATACGGCGTGGCAGGCGATGATGTCCGATCCCGAAATGGCCGAGATGGGCGAAATGCCCTTTGACGGAATACGGATGTTCTGGGGCGGTTTTGCCCCGATTCTGGATGAAAGGTAAAATGAATGAGCGACCATCACGGTAATCCCTGCTGGTATGAACTGTCCACCGCCAAAGGCGGGTTGGCGGCGGCGGGCGCATTTTATGCCCGGCTTCTTGGCTGGCAGATCGCGGATGCGGGGATGGAGGGCTTTACCTACCATCTTGCCGGCGGCGATGGCGGCATGGTCGCGGGCCTGATGGAGACCCCCGAGGATGTGGCCGGCATGCCGCCCTTCTGGATGATCTATTTCGCTGTCACCGATGCAGACAGGGCAGTGGCCGACATCAGGGCGGCGGGCGGCACCATTCACCGCGATGTGCAACCCATCCCCGGCACCGGCCGTTTTGCCATCGCCGCCGATCCGCAGGGCGCGGCCTTCGGCATTCTGGAACCCTCGCAAACGGACGCGGCCGGCGGGGCCTTTGATCAAAGCAGGACCGGGCATGGCAACTGGCACGAATTGATGAGTACCGATCCCGTGGCCGGTCTTAAGTTCTATTCCGGCCTGTTCGGTTGGGGGAAATCCACGTCGATGGATATGGGCGAGATGGGCACCTATCAGCTTTTCTCGCGCAATGGTGCTGATATTGGCGGGATCATGGGACTGGGCAATGCGCCCGTGTCCTGCTGGCTGCCCTATTTCGGTATCAATGGCGTTGCCGGGGCCGTGGCACGGATCGCCGAGCTTGGCGGCATTGTCATCCACGGCCCGCAAGAGGTTCCGGGCGGCGCCTTCATCGCCGTGGCCCGCGACCCGCAGGGCGCGCATTTCGCGGTGGTCGGGCCAAAGGACGCGGCTTAAACGGCCATGCTGACGGCAGTGCCGCTCACCTGCCACCCGTTCACCCGTTTCCGACCAGGGGGCCGCGGGGGCGCATTCGCTGCGCCCCCGCCCCGCCTTATTTCACGATGGTTTCCGGCCCCATCATCATCGTCGGCAGCCAAGTGCTGATGAACGGCACATAGGTGACAAGGATCAGGAACACGAACAGCACCGCCAGAAACGGCAGCGCCGCCCTGACCACGCGCATCATCGGCATGCCCGCCACGCCCGAGGTTACGAACAGGTTCAGCCCGACCGGCGGGGTGATCATCCCGATCTCCATGTTGACGACCATGATGATGCCCAGATGGATCGGATCGACGCCCAGTTCGATGGCGATGGGAAAGACCAGCGGCGCGACGATCAGGATCAGGCCAGACGGCTCCATGAACTGCCCGCCGATCAGCAGGATCACGTTGACCACGATCAGGAACATGATCTTGCCCAGGCCCGCATCCAGCATCATTCCGGCGATATGCTGCGGGATCTGTTCGTCGGTCAGCACATGTTTCAGGATCAGCGCGTTGGCGATGATGAACATCAGCGTGACGGTCAGCTTGCCCGCCTCTAGCAGGACGGCCCGCGTGCCGGGGTGAAAGAACGCGGTGATCAGCGCCTGCGGCTTTTGCCACAGCGGAATGCGCCGGTCGCCTTCGCGCAGCGGCCCCATGTCGCGATAGATGAAGACCGCAACGATGAAGGACCAGACCGAGGCGACGGCGGCAGCCTCGGTCGGGGTAAAGACCGCGCTGGTGATGCCCGGAATGCCGTAAAGCCCGACCATGATGATCACGATCAGCATCAGCCCCCAGAACGCTTCGCGGAAACTGTCCCAGATCTCGCCCCAGCCCAGCCAGTCGCCGCGTGGCAGGTTCTTGCGGATGGCGATGAACAGGATGGTCGCCATCAGCATGCCCCCCGCCAGAAGCCCCGGAATGACACCCGCCAGGAACATCCGCCCGACGGATACATCGGTGGCGCTGGCATAGACGACCATGACGATGGATGGCGGGATCAGGATCCCCAGCGTGCCCGCATTGCAGATCACACCCGCAGCGAAATCCTTGGAATAGCCGACCTGCCGCATCGCCGCGATGACAATGGAACCGATGGCAACCACCGTTGCAGGGGACGAACCCGACAGCGCCGCGAACATCATGCAGGCAAAGACGCCCGCAATCGCCAGACCGCCCGGCAGATGGCCGACGCAGGCGATGGAAAAGCGGATGATCCGTTGCGCCACCCCGCCGGTGGACATGAAGCTGGATGCAAGGATGAAGAACGGGATCGCCAGCAGCGTCGCGTGCCCCTCCATCGCATTGTAAAGCGTCTGTGCGATCGAGGCCAGCGACGTCCCCGAAAACAGCAGCAGAAACAGCGTCGAGGCCAGACCCAGCGAGATGGCGATGGGCACGCCCACCAGCATCAGCCCGACGATCAGGACGAAAAGCAGTGCGACTTCCATCGGGTCTAGTCCCCCTGATTCATGTGGCGGACATCCTCGACGGCGTCCTCGGCTTCGTGGCTGACGATCAGGCCGTCACGCTCGCCGCGCCAGATCAGCCAGACCGCCTGCAACAGGCGAAACAGCAGCAGCACCACGCCAAGCGGCAGCGCGAAATACGGCACAAAGCGGGGCAGTTTCTCATAGGCTTCGCCTTGATTGAACGTGTCGCCCATCCAGGCCAGAAAGGCGGGCATCGGGATCTGCTCGGTCTCATAGAAGGCGCGGTCGCGGGTCTGGACAAAGCCGGTCGGGAACCACCGCCCCCCGGTCTGTTGATAGCCCGCGAAGGGGGCCCAGTAATCCCACGCACCCTTCAGCAGCAGCAGCGCATAAAAGAGGCACAGCGCCCCCGCAAACAGCGCCAGAGCCTTGCGCCCGGATGGCGGCAGCAGGTTGATCACCGCGTCCACCCCCAGATGCGCGTTGATCTTGACCGCATAGGACATACCCAGCAGCACCAGCCAGGCAAACAGCGCCAGCGTCAGTTCCAGCCCCCAGATGACCGAGCTCTGGAACAGATAGCGCAGGACGACATTGGCAAAGGTGATCAGGGTCATCAGGCCGATGATGATCGCGATCAGGTTTTCCTCGATGCCGTTGACGATGCGGCCCATGGGCCCGTGGGGCACATATTTATAGCTCATCTCTGCCTCCGCGACATAAGGGCCCGCCCCGGTGACAGGGACGGGCGGAAAGGTCAGTGATTGGCGTTGATCGCCTGCGCGGCGTCGATATTGTCCTGCCCGACGCCATCGGCGAACTTGCCCCAGACCGGTTCCATCGCATCGACCCAGGCCTGCCGCTGCGCATCGTCCAGCACGCGGATTTCGCTGCCCGCATCCAGAATCGCCTGCCGCGCCTGATTGTCCACTTCGTTGACCGCAGCGTTTCTTTCCGCGGACACGTCATGCAGGATGGTCAGCATCTGATCGCGGATTTCAGGGTCCAGCTCGTCCAGCCAGTCGGTCGAGGCCACGACCAGATAGTCGATCACCCCGTGGTTGGTTTCGGTGATGCCGTCCTGAACCTCATAGAATTTCTGGCCATAGATATTTGACCAGGTGTTTTCCTGCCCGTCCACAACACCGGTCTGCAAGGCGCCATAAACCTCGGAGAAGGCCATGGGTTCGGCAGTGGCGCCAAGTGCGTCCATCTGGGCGATCAGCACATCACTGGGCTGGACGCGGAATTTCAGGCCCTTTGCATCGCCCGGCAGCAGCAGCGGCTTTTTGGCCGAGAACTGCTTCATGCCATTATGCCAGTATTCCAGCCCGGAAATACCGCGCCGCTCCATCGAGGATTTCATCGCCTGCCCGGCTTCCGAATTCTGGAATTCGTCCACGGCGTCGATACTCTTGAACATGAAGGGCAGGTCGTAAATCTGAAAGACCTTGGTAAAGGTCTCGAATTTCGACAGCGAGGGTGCCCCCATCTGAACGTCGCCCTGCAACATCGCCTCAAGCAGCGCGTCGTCGTCGTAAAGGGTCGAGTTGGCATAAACCTCGACACACATCTTGCCGTCCATCTCGCTGTTGACCCGTTCGGCAAACATTGCGGCGGCGATTCCCTTGGGGTGCTTGTCGGCATTGGTTACATGGCTGAACTTGACTTTGATTTCGCCACTGTCGCAGCCCGCCGGATCGGCCAACGCGCCGGTTGCAATCATCGCCAGCCCGCAAGCGGCGGTCAGCAGTACTTTCATAGGTATCCTCCCGTTTTCATTGACCGGTCTCGATATCGTCCGGCGTCCCTCATATGCATTTCTGACATGAGTTTGCGTCAGCGCAACCGCAAATTCGTTCCAATGCCTGCGACATCGGCGCGAAGCCTTGGACTTTCCGTCCGGTTTCGTTAAGTCCCGATGCGTACTGGACGGGATCGCCAAGATGAGCATGGACAAGAGTTTCGACGCCGCAACCGCCGAGGCGCGGATCGCGGCGGCATGGGAAAAAAGCAACGCCTTCGCGGCCGGGGCCAATGCCTCGCGCAGCAAAACCTTTACCGTGATGATCCCGCCGCCCAACGTGACCGGCAGCCTGCATATCGGCCACGCGCTGAACAATACGTTACAGGACATTCTGGTCCGCTGGCACCGGATGCGCGGATTTGACACGCTGTGGCAGCCCGGTCAGGATCATGCCGGCATCGCGACGCAGATGGTCGTCGAACGCCGGATGGCCGAGGCGCAGCAGCCCGGCCGCCGCGAGATCGGCCGTGACGCCTTTGTCCGCAAGGTCTGGGAATGGAAACAGGAATCCGGCGGCACGATCATGAACCAGTTGCGCCGCCTTGGCGCATCCTGCGACTGGTCGCGCAACGCCTTTACCATGTCCGGCGCGCCGGGTGCGCCGGCGGGCGAGGAAGGGAATTTCCACGACGCGGTGATCCGGGTTTTCGTGGATCTGTACAACAAGGGCATCATCTATCGCGGCAAGCGTCTGGTGAACTGGGATCCGCATTTCGAGACCGCGATCAGCGATCTTGAGGTCGAAAACCGCGAAGTGCCCGGCCATATGTGGCATTTCAAATACCCTCTGGCGGGCGGCGAGACCTATGAATATGTCGAGCGCGACGAGGACGGCAACGTCACCCTGCGCGAGACCCGCGACTATATCAGCATCGCCACGACGCGCCCCGAAACCATGCTGGGCGACGGCGCGGTCGCGGTTCATCCCGACGATGCGCGCTATGCCCCCATCGTCGGCAAGCTGTGCGAAATCCCGGTCGGACCAAAGGAACATCGCCGCCTGATCCCGATCATCACGGATGAATACCCGGACCCCGATTTCGGATCCGGCGCGGTCAAGATCACCGGCGCGCATGATTTCAACGACTATGGCGTCGCCACCCGCAACAACATCCCGCTTTACGCGCTGATGGACACCAGGGGCGCGATGCGCGCCGATGGCCTGTCCTATGAGGAAAGCGCCGCCATCGCCACCCGCGCCGCGACAGGCGAGGATGTGGGCGACGTGTCGAACGTCAATCTCGTGCCCGAACATCTGCGCGGGCTGGACCGTTACGAGGCCCGCAAGCTGGTGATCGCGGAAATCACCGCCGAAAAGCTGGCCGTCACTTATCTGCACAAGGAAATCGACAAGGAAACCGGGGCCGAGCATCTGGAACGCCGCCCGGTTGTCGATGCGAAGCCGATCATGCAGCCCTTTGGCGACCGTTCGGGCGTGGTGATCGAGCCGATGCTGACCGACCAGTGGTTCGTCGATACGCAGCGCATCGTCGGCCCCGCGCTGGAGGCGGTGCGCGATGGCAGGACGCAAATCCTGCCCGAGCAGCATAAGAAGGTTTACTTCAACTGGCTGGAAAATATCGAGCCCTGGACGATCAGCCGCCAGCTTTGGTGGGGGCATCAGATCCCGGTCTGGTATGGGCTGGATATGGCCTTGGAGGGTCAGGTCGATGACGATCATGACGGCGCGCTGGACGAGGTCGAGATCTTTGCGCTGCTGGAGGAGGGGCTGGTCCATCGCGATGAAATCCACCACGCCGCCAGTAATTTCGAAGAGGTCGTCGGACAGTTCCGCGACAGCATCGCCGGATTGCCTCAGCCGCTGGAAATATCCCGCATCGTCGAGGTTGCCGACCGTGATGCCGCGATCGAGACCTTTGCGAAGGCGCTGGCCGATTACAATCTCAGTCAGGATCCGACGCATCTGGTCTATCCGGTCTGGCGTGACCCCGACGTTCTGGACACGTGGTTCTCATCGGGCCTCTGGCCCATCGGCACGCTCGGCTGGCCCGAGGACACGCCGGAGATGCAGAAATATTTCCCGACCGATGTGCTGGTGACGGGCTTTGACATCATCTTCTTCTGGGTCGCCCGGATGATGATGATGCAGCTTGAGGTCGTGGGCGACGTGCCTTTCCACACGGTCTATGTCCATGGCCTTGTCCGCGACGAAAAGGGCGCGAAGATGTCCAAGTCCAAGGGCAATGTCATCGACCCGCTGACGCTGATCGACGAATACGGCGCCGATGCCATGCGGTTCACCCTGACCAGTATGGCCGCCATGGGCCGCGACCCCAAGCTGGGGCCGAAACATGTCGAGGCGAACCGGAATTTCGTCACGAAAATCTGGAACGCCACCCGTTTTGCCGAAATGAACGGCGTGCGCGGCGGCGGTGCCCGCCCTGACCCGCAGCACACCGTCAACCGCTGGATCATCGGCGAGGTCGCGCGGATCCGCATGGCCACCGACGAGGCGCTGGAGACATACCGCTTCAACGACGCGGCGACCGGGCTTTACGCCTTTGTCTGGGGCAAGGTCTGCGACTGGTATGTGGAGTTCGCCAAACCGCTGTTCGACGGTCCCGACGCCGATGAAACCCGCGCCACGATGGGATGGGTGCTGGACCAGTGCTATCTGATGCTGCACCCGATCATGCCCTTCGTGACCGAGGAATTGTGGGCGCTGACCGGCGACCGGGCAAAGATGCTGGTTCATGGCGACTGGCCGGACCATGGCGCGGAACTGATCGACGACGATGCCGACCGGCAGATGAACTGGGTCATCGCGCTGATCGAATCCGTCCGCTCGGCCCGCGCACAGATGGGCGTGCCCGCCGGCGCGCGCCTGGACCTGATCGTGACCGAGGCCGATGGCGCCGCCCGCGCCGCGCTGGCGGCCAACGGCCCGCTGATCGAACGTCTGGCCCGCGTGAACGCGCCGCAGGACGGCGCGGCGGGCAAGGGCATGATCGCGGTCGCGGCCACCGGGGCCAGCTTTGCGCTGCCCATCGGCGACGTGATCGACGCCGCAGCCGAAACCGCACGCTTGCAGAAATCGCTGGCCAAATCCCGCAAGGATGCCGAGGGCCTGCGCAAGCGGCTGGAAAACCCGAAATTCGTCGCCAATGCCGATGCCGAGGTGATCGGGGAAACCCGCGACAAGCTGGCCGCGCTGGATGACGACATCGCCCGGATCGAGGGCGCGCTGGCGCAACTGGCGGCACTGGGCTGATTTCGCCCCGCCGGACATGAAACAGGCGCCCGCAAGGGCGCCTGTCAGCATTCGGGTCTGCCTGATCAGCAGGAATAATACATCTGATATTCAACGGGATGCGGCGTATGCTCGTAGGCATAGACCTCTTCCCATTTCAGCGCGATATAACCCTCTAGCTGGTCGCGGGTGAACACGTCGCCGGCCAGCAGGAAGTCCATGTCTTTTTCCAGCTCTTCCAGCGCCTCGCGCAGGCTGCCGCAGACGGTCGGGATTTCGGCCAGTTCTTCCGGCGGCAGATCGTACAGATCCTTGTCGGATGCGGGGCCCGGATCGATCTTGTTCCTGATCCCGTCGATCCCGGCCATCAGCAGGGCGGCAAAGCAAAGATAGGGGTTGGCCGAAGGATCGGGGAAACGCGCCTCGACGCGCTTGGCCTTGGGCGATTCGGTCCACGGGATACGCACGCAGCCCGACCGGTTGCGGGCCGAATAGGCGCGCAGCACCGGTGCCTCAAAGCCCGGAATCAGCCGCTTGTAGCTGTTGGTCGAGGGGTTGGTCAGCGCGTTCAGGGCCTTGGCATGCTTCAGCACACCGCCGATGAACCACAGCGCCTCTTGCGACAGGTCGGCATATTTATCGCCCGCGAACAGCGGCTTGCCGTCCTTCCAGATCGACATGTTCACATGCATGCCCGACCCGTTATCGCCCTTCATGGGCTTGGGCATGAACGTTACCGACTTGCCATAGGCAGCGGCGACGTTGTGGATCACGGATTTGTATTTCTGGATATTGTCGGCCTGTTCCGTCAGCGACCCGAAGATCAGCCCCAGCTCGTGCTGTGCGCTGGCAACCTCGTGGTGATGCTTGTCCACCTTCATGCCCATGCGCTTCATCGTGGACAGCATCTCGCCCCGGATGTCCTGCGCGGCGTCGATCGGGTTGACCGGGAAGTAACCGCCCTTGTGGCCCGCGCGATGCGCCTGGTTGCCCATCTCATATTCGGTATCGGTGTTCCACGCCGCGTCCACGGCGTCGATCTGATAGGCTACCTTCTGCGGCGTCACCGAATAGCGCACATCGTCAAAGATGAAAAACTCGGCCTCGGGGCCGAAATAGGCCGCGTCGCCGATACCCGAGGATTTCAGATAGGCCTCGGCCTTGACGGCGGTGCCGCGCGGATCGCGGCTGTAGGGCTCGCCCGTGTCCGGCTCGGCGACGTTGCAATGCACGCAAAGGGTCTTTTCGGCATAGAACGGATCAATATAGACCGAGGACGCATCCGGGATCAGTTTCATGTCGGACTGATCAATGGATTTCCAGCCCGCGATCGAACTGCCGTCGAACATGAAGCCTTCTTCAAAGAAGTCTTCGTCCACCAGATCCCTGTCCAGCGTCACATGCTGCAACTTGCCCTTGGGATCGGTGAAACGCACATCGACATAGGCGACGTCCTCGTCCTCGATCAGCTTCAAGACCTCTTGGATATTCATTTGTTCCCTTTCTTCGTGAATGCGGCCCGGCAGCAATGGCGGCCGGGGCGCGGGAGTTCCTGTCCGATACAGCTATCAGAGCGCGTCGTCACCGGTTTCGCCAGTCCGAATACGGATGGCCTGTTCGACGGGCGAGACAAAAATCTTGCCGTCGCCAATCTTTTCGGTGCGGGCCGCGCCCACGATGGCGTCGATGGCGGCTTCAACCTGATCGTCGGGCAGTACCATCTCGATCTTCACCTTGGGCAGGAAATCGACGACATATTCGGCACCGCGATACAGTTCGGTATGTCCCTTCTGCCGGCCAAAGCCCTTGACTTCCGTGACCGAAAGTCCCTGCACTCCGACCTCTTGCAGCGCCTCCTTCACGTCGTCCAGCTTGAACGGCTTGATGATCGCCTCGATCTTTTTCATCGCAATTGATCCTTCCTCGCGGCTTGCCTGAAGCCTGATTGGCGGGTTTCATGGCGCGGGTAAATGCGGCATGGTCCGGATCCTGCGCAGGAACCCATCTGCCCGATCAATATGCACCATATTAAGGCACCATGTCTAAATTATAGGCAATACCCATGCTGAACGGCACTGAAATCCTGACCACCGCCCAAATGCGCGCCATCGAATCCGAGGCGATGGCAAGCGGCGAGGTCAGCGGATCGCAACTGATGGAACGCGCCGGGGCGGCGGTGGCGGGACAGATTCGCCTGCGCTGGCCCCGGCCCGGACGGGCAACCGTTCTGTGCGGGCCGGGCAACAATGGCGGCGATGGCTATGTGATCGCCCGGCTGCTGCATCTGGCGGGCTGGCAGGTGCGGGTGCTGGGGCTGGACAACAGCCCCGGCCCCGACGCGGCGGATATGAAGCGCATGTGGTCGGCGCTTGGCCCGATCCTGCCACTGACCGGGACAGAGTTGCGCCAGCGGGGCGACGACAGCGATGTCTATGTCGATGCGATCTTCGGCACCGGCCTGACCCGGCCGCCCGAGACGGAAATCGCCGCCATCCTGCACTATCTCGGCGGCGGTGGCGGAGACTGGCCCTTCTTCCGCAAGCGCCTGGTGGCCGTCGATTGCCCCAGCGGGCTGTGCATGGACAGCGGTGCGTTCCTGGGCCACGCGCGCAACCCCGGCGATTACGACCTGCACGCACGCCTGACCGTGGGTTTCGACAGCCCCAAGCCCGGCCATCTGCTCGGGCGTGGCCCCGAATGCTGCGGCGAGCTGGTCATCGCCGATATCGGATTGCAACACTGGCGGGAATGCAGCGCTCCACGTCTGGCGGCCATCTGGCCCGAGTTTGATATTCCGGACATGCGCCGCCGCGACGACACGCAAAAACGTGCCGAATGGCTGACGAAACGAAACGCCCCGGCGGATCACAAATTCGGCCATGGTCACGCGCTGGTCATCGCCGGAGGCATTGGCCATGGCGGCGCGGCGCGGCTGGCCGCGCGGGCGGCGCTGCGCGTGGGGGCGGGCCTTGTGACGCTGGCCCCGCCGAAATCGGCGCTGATCGAACATTCCGGCCCGCCCGACGCGCTGATGCGGCGCGGCATCGACGATGCGGCGGGGCTGACGGCCGTTCTTGAGGATCCGCGGATCACCGCCATCTGCCTTGGCCCCGGCTGCGGCATCGACCGTGCCGGGGCGCTGCTGCCAGCGGTCCTTGCGTCGAAACGCGCCTGCGTTCTGGATGCCGACGCGCTGACGGCACTGGCCGCGCAGGGCTTTGGCGGGCTGCACGGGAACTGCGTGCTGACCCCTCATGCCGGCGAATTCGCGCGGCTGTTCCCCGATCTGGCCGAACGCCTCGCCGGTCCCTGCCCTTCGGGCCCGGCCTTTTCCCGGTTGGACGCCGCGCGCGAGGCGGCGGCGCGCTGCGGGGCGGTGCTGCTGCTGAAGGGGCCGGATACGGTGATCGCCGCGCCGGACGGGCGGGCGGTCATCCATTCGGCCTTTGACGTGCCTTGGCTGGCGACGGCGGGGTCGGGCGATGTGCTGTCGGGACTGATCGCCGGGCTTCTGGCGCGCGCCCTGCCCGCGTCCGACGCCGCCGCGACGGGCGCGCTGCTGCACGCCCGCTCTGCCCGCCTCTTCGGCCCCGGCCTCATCGCCGACGACCTGCCCGAGCGGATCCCCGCCGTGTTACGTGACATTTCCGCATAAAATCCCCTCGCGCCCGCCCCGACGCTTTGCTAGAACGCATCCGTTGCGGGTGTGGCGGAACTGGTAGACGCACCAGATTTAGGTTCTGGCGCCTTTGGCGTGGGGGTTCGAGTCCCTTCACCCGCACCATAACAGACTTCAGGGGCGCAAACCGCCCCTAAAGCTTTGAACGGAAACGCTAATTCTACGGTTCTAGCACCCTCAGTTCGGACGTATTGAATGCGGTCTGTGAAGGCCAGTTTGAGCACTAGCCTGCGTGCTGCAACACTCCCGTTTTCCCATATTTTCCAAGGGTTTGATAGGAATATCAGGGCCGGTTCTAGTTTTTCGGCGAAGCTGCCTTTTGACACGGCCTGATTTGACAGCGTTTCGCTCAGAAGCGCCTTTTCCTTCGACAGCTTTGCGATCTTAGCCTCATAGGTTTCAATGACTGCGACGTTAGACGACTCCATGATCCGCTCCAAGAGCGTTGCGGTCTGCTTCTCGATCTCTCTGATCTTGAGCTTGGCTGAGGCGGCGATCTCTTCCGCTTGGGTTTTCTGATCTTTCCAGGCATCGCGGAACATTTCGGTTGCGAGCGTGATCAGCCCTTTGGTCGGCTGGAGAGATTTCACCAGCTGCCCTACGTCACCTTCGATCTTTTCCCGAGCGACAGACTTGCCGTAGCTCTCGCAGGTTTTGGTCTGGCAGAGATAGTATGCGTAGTGCTTGGTACGTCCGCGTGACCAGGAAGAGCGAAGAGGCACGCCACAATCGCCGCAGACGACCATGCCTCTGAGCGCGAAGTCATCCGCCTTGCACTTTCTGAGAGGGGCGCGGGCGGCTCCCTGACGCCTCTCCTGTACCTTCTCGAAGGTCAGAAGCGAGATCAGGGCTTCATGGTGGCCTTTCAGCCAGTCGATGCCGTAGCGCTCGCTGCAAATGTATCCGGTGTAGATTGGATGGGTCAGCATATCGGTGACACGCTGCTGGGTGATCTCCCCGGCCCTGTTACGGGGGAAGTGGGGGAAGCCCTCGAAGAAGCGCCTGATTTCGGCCTGTGTCTGGAAGCGCCCCGAAGCGTATCCCTCGAAGGCTTCCCGCACCATATCAGCAAAGGGTTGGTGGGGGACGAGCATCTTGCCCCGTCCCTTAATCGTTTCATAGCGATACCCAATGGGCGGATAGTGAATCCAGTAGCCGCTCTCCATTCGGGCTTTCATCTTCTGGGCAACCTGGCGTCCGTTCTGTTTGCGCTCCAACGCGCCCTGCGCTGCCATGATGGTTTCAATGAACTCACCTTCCGGCGTATCATCGAACTTGAAGTTCAGACACTCAATCCTCGCGCCGCGCAGGCGAAAGGCCTCTCTCAGATCGAGATGGAAACGCGTATCGCGGGCAAAGCGTTTCAGATCATCGAAGATCACAACAAAATTTTCGTCCGGCTGCGCATCCAGAAATGACAGGAGCGCTACCATACCGGGGCGCTTCATAAAGTCGCCGCCGCCTGTAATCGTATCGGGAAAGACTGCCGCCACATCATAGCCCTTGCTTGCGGCATGCTGACGACAACGGGTTTCTTGAGACTGAAGACCGTGACCTTCTGCTTCCTGCGCCCGCGAGGACACACGGCAATAGATCACCGCCTGTTTTGGATTGGCTGAATCGGGTTTTCTTGCGCTCATCGTGGCTCCTTCTTGTTCGAGTTTTTGGAGGATGCCACTGTTTCAGGCTCTGTATCTTCAAGGTAGATATAGCTTAGCACATCATCCATGCCGATGTCGCTTGTGGCATGGAACTTGTCCCCAGCCTTGAGTGAGAATCCGACTTCGGCGAAAGCGCGCATGATGTTCCACAGCGCCAGCAGGAACTCTTTCTTCTGCTTCTCGCTCAGATCATCATCCGGCAGATGATCCCCATACCTGCCAATCGTCTGCCCGAACTCGACACGGGGCCTGTAATAGCCGTTCACAGCTCTGCGGTAGTAGGAACGCTCAAACCCTGCGGAGAGGGCGTTTCGCAGATAATGGCAGAAGCTGCGCGCAAGAAGCTGGATCGGAGCGGGGTTTGAAGTAGTCTGATAGCGGCGCAGCGTCGGAAGGATGCGGGCATAGGACTCCCCGCCCACCTCCAACATTGTCCAGAGGTTCTGGATCGGGAACTTGGGAACAATGTTGAGCGTGATCGCGCTGGTCAGCGGCAGATAGCCGATCAAACCCAAGGCCATGAGCCGCGCACCGTCAGGCACATCGGTGATCTCGACGGCCTTGAGCTTGCGTGTTTCCGGCAGGATCAAAGAGCTGCCATTTGTGTCGGCCAGATCGGAGCGCGGAAAGTAGCGCCAGCCGCGTTCCTGGATTTCGATGACACGAGGTGGGGCGGTCATAGCCTTCCAAAGACGTGCGGTCCGGCTCCATCAGGATAACGATAAAGCGCCGGAGAAGCGCGTCATCCAGATCGGTGACCGAGCGATCAAAGGGGTTGGCGGTCGCCAGAACGATCAGGTTTCGGGGCAGCGAAGTGGCCTTGCCTGAAATGGCCAGCTTGAACTCTTTTTCACGGTAATCCAGCTCCAGGTAGGTCAGCAGTTCGCCGAAAATGCGCGCTACATCGCCCCGGTTAAGTTCGTCTATGACCAGAACGTATAGCTTTTCAGGATTCTCGCGGGCCTTGTCGGCGAATTTCAGGAAATGTCGCTGGTCAAGGATGTAGGTGACGCCCGTTACGGCCTTTTCATCACCCTCGCCATCTGGCACTGCCGGACGGAACCCTTCAACGAAGTCGTCATAGCCGAAGGCCGGATGAAACTGCAAAAAGTGAGTACGGTCTTCGTCCCCGTCCGCAAGAAACTCGGCAATGTCATGAGCGTAGCGCGTTTTGCCTGTTCCCGGTGGACCGGCAAGCAGGAATGAGCGCCCGCTATCTTTCGCAATGGCGCTGCGTATCTTTGCGAGAACCCAGTCATCGGGACTCAGACGGCGTTTCTTTTCTTCCTCTTCGGGCGCAGGTTCTGGAGCGGGCGCGGCAAGAAACGCTTTCAGGGCGGGGGCAAGCTCGTCCTGAAGCACGTCATTTTCGGGACGGGCCGCAATGGTTTGCGGCCAGGCACGGCCCGGCGTCAGCTTGAAGCGGCCCCGGTACGGCTCCTGAAACTCGTCCAGTTCCAGAACAGTTTTCACAAGATGCTCGTACAGTTCCTGCCATGATGAGATTTCATCCGGGAAGCCTGAAAAGGCGAACAGCCAGACCAGGAAATCCTCGAACTGGAACGTCGCAGGGATTGCGCCTTCGAAGGCGGGCTGAAAGGCATCGGTCAAGCGCACCGTTGCCTTCTCCCCCTCCAGTTCCCCGCGCTGGCGCATCTCGCGGTATCCGCGACTGGAGAACAGGTTGCCCCACATCTTCGTGTCCTGCCGGATCACATCGTCACCAGGGAACTCCTGTTTGACGCCCTTGAGACGGGGACGCAGCAGATTGTTTCCGCTCTTGAACGGCGGAAAGCCGATCAGGCTGCCATTGAAGTAGTTGTCGAGGAACTGGTCGGTTCCCCGACTCTTCGACATATCAACCAGTTCGCCTGTTCCAACATCATTGGCGGCGAAGACGAACGCCGGGATCAGCCAGTTGGCACTGATCCCTTTAAGGGCTTCGATGGACGCCTTTATGGTGGGTATGTCGAAATACTGCACGCATCACTCTTGTTTTTTCTTCGTCCCCGGTTTGCGGAAGTTGTTCCGGTTTCCGGCCCAGTCATCCCAGAGTGCGGAGGGTCGTTTCAGACCGTCTATGACCGCATTCCACGCCGCTGATTCTTTCGCCGATTTTCCCTTCCGCTTGCACACCCACTGTTCGCCACGAGGCAGGGGTTGCAGGAGCAACCCCATACCTGACGGAAGGAGAAGAAAAATGAAACAATCACAAGGAGATATTCAAATCTACGTTGCCTGTCTGGCGGCATACAACAACGGCATTCTGCACGGGTGCTGGATCGACGCGGAACAGGACGCCTACGACATCTACGCGGACATTCGCGCGATGTTGGCGGCGTCACCCATCGAAGACGCGGAGGAGTGGGCAATCCATGATCATGAGGGCTTTGAAGGCGCGGACGTGTCCGAGTATATGGGCATTGATGAGGTCGCAGAGCTGGCGGCATTCATCGGCGAGCACGGTGAGATCGGCGGCAAGCTGGTCGGGCATTTCGGCGATCTGGGTGAAGCGCGCAAGGCCATCGAGGACGCCTATGCGGGAGAGTACCGCTTCCTTGCTGAGCCGAAGCGAGAAAGGAGGAGGCGTCTTTTTGCGTCCGCGCTTTGTCGCCCCCGCAGGATTTTGGCGGACAGGAGCTGGTGCGGATTCGGCGAATGTTCTCTTGAGCTGGTTCATGGCTCCAGCTCCGGCATTTGGGTTCCGACAGATGCATCCAAAGCCTTCTGGATTTCAGGTTCCGCGTTAATAACCGCAGACCAGTCTTCTAGTTCTTCCAGCAGTCCAGGGGCAGCGAATGGTTCTAGTTTGTTCCTCTGGCCTGCACCATTCCACAGCCAGACGCGTTTAACGTGATCATGTTATCTGGCTATCGCCTTTTGATTTGATGCTGATGCTGATGCTCCGCCAATTTGATGATCAAATTGGCTTCCGTCAGCCATATAACATGAGAAGACAGATTGTGGTCGATTTTCTCACGTCGCAAATGCGCTACGGTTAATTTCCTTGGGAAATCTGCGGTGCAGACGCGCTGAAATCAATCTTCTGGGAAGCCCTGGTACCCGAGGCCGGACTCGAACCGGCATGCCTTACGGCGGCGGATTTTGAATCCGCTGCGTCTACCATTCCGCCACTCGGGCCAATGCCGCACGGATAGCGGGGTTCTGCGTCATCGGCAAGCCCCGTTTTCACCCGTTGTCGCGGCTGTCAGGCGCGCCCCAGCTTTTCCAGCCGCGCCGCCCGAAGCCGCGCGAAATCGTCGCCCGCGTGATACGAGGACCGCGTCAGCGGCGTCGCCGAGACCATCAGGAACCCCTTGCCAAAAGCCGCCTTTTCATAGCTGGCAAATTCCTCGGGCGTGACAAAGCGATCGACGCGGTGATGTTTCGGCGTTGGTTGCAGATACTGGCCGATGGTCATGAAATCGACCTCCGCCGCGCGCATGTCATCCATCACCTGTAACACGCCCTGCCGATCCTCGCCCAGGCCGACCATGATCCCCGATTTGGTGAACATGGCCGGGTCCAGTTCCTTGACCCGCTGCAACAGCCGCAGGCTGTGGAAATAGCGCGCGCCGGGGCGGACCGTCGGATAGAGGCCCGGCACCGTTTCCAGATTGTGATTGAACACATCCGGCCGCGCCTCGACCACGGTTTCCAGCGCGCCCGGCCCGCATTTCAGGAAATCCGGGGTCAGCACCTCGATGGTGCTGTCGGGGCTGCGGTGGCGGATGGCGCGGATGGTCTGGGCGAAATGTTCCGCCCCGCCATCGTCCAGATCGTCGCGGTCCACGCTGGTGATGACGACATGTTTCAGCCCCAGCTTCTGCACGGCATGGGCCACGCGGCCCGGTTCGAACGCGTCCAGCGCATCGGGCCGCCCGGTGATCACATTGCAGAACGAACAGCCGCGCGTGCAGATCTCGCCCATGATCATCATGGTGGCGTGTCCCTGGCTCCAGCATTCGCCGACATTGGGGCAACCCGCCTCTTCGCAGACGGTGGACAGGCGATTCGCGCGCAGGATGTCGCGCGTTTCCTTGTAGCCCTGCGAAGTCGGGGCCTTGACCCGGATCCATTCGGGCTTTTTCGGCTGGGCCTGATCGGCACGATGGGCCTTTTCAGGGTGGCGCAGGCGCAGAGGCTGGGGCGTCGTTTCGGCCATGTTCGACCTTTTCAGATGTTTCACACTACGTAATCCCAAACAGGGGCTTGATCAACGCCTCTGGTCATGCTGCAAATGCAAACTCGTGCTGCGACGCGGCATGGACAAGGGGAGGAGATCACTGTTGCAAAGGACCAAAACATGAAGATCGGCGACAAACTTCCCGACGTAACCTTCAAGACCCGCGTGCGCGACGAGGCTGTCGGCGGGCCGAACCCCTATCGCTGGCAGGACATGACCACCGCAGATTACTTTGCGGGCAAGCGCGTCGTGCTGTTTTCGCTGCCAGGTGCCTTCACGCCGACCTGTTCGACCTATCAATTGCCGGGCTTTGAAAAGGCATTCGGCCAGATGAACGATCTGGGTATTGATGCGATCTATTGCATGTCTGTCAATGACAGCTTTGTCATGAACCAATGGGCCAAAGCACAGGGGCTGGAACATGTGGGCGTGATCCCCGACGGCTCGGGCGAGTTCACGGAAAAGGCCGGAATGCTGGTGCGCAAGGACAATCTGGGCTTTGGCGCGCGGTCCTGGCGCTATGCCGCCATCGTCAATGACGGCGTGGTCGAGGCGTGGTTCGAGGAACCGGGCCGCGGCGATGATCATGCCGAGGATCCCTATGGCGAAACCTCGCCCGAATCGGTTCTGGTATGGCTGGCGAATAACAGGGTTACCGAACCCGCCTGATCCTTGCCGATCATCGCGCGAAAGGCACCGTTCCGGAACGGTGCCTTTTTTGCCTGACATTACCTTTCGGGGTCAGACCGCTTTCCGTCGGTTTGCCGTTCCGGAACTGCCAGAAGCCGTTGGTCAGCGCGCGGCAAAGTCCCGAGGATCGTCCACGCGGAAGTGGTACGACCAAGCGGGGTTGCCGAACTGTTCGTCACACGGATTGCGCAAGGCGATCTGCCACTGGATCGCCGAGATTGAGGGCGACGTTGTTCATGGTAATGGCAGTCAGTGGGCCCCACGACCTGAAAGAAGCGCAGAAGTACATCGACAAGTATAGTCGCAAGGCCAAGGCCGATTCAGCGATTGAAAGCCTTTCCAACGGGGGAAATCAGGAACGAAATCTGGCGAACTACCCCGCAAAGTTCGCCATAAAGTCATGTAAAAAACTGAATAAAGATGGAAAATAATGTCGCTTGGTAGGCCCGGAGGGCATCGAGCACTTGCTATAAATCAGTGGGATCAATTGGCGAACCTCTCAGAAGCCGCCTTTGATATTATTGCAAGATTTCTCCTCGTGGCGAACCTGCTGACAGGACCTCATGCGCAGAAAAGAAAAACCGCCGTTCGGGCTGGCACCCGCAACGACGGTCAATTTCATAGGTTCATAGAGAATGGCTATCAGATCGCAGGCCTGATCGCAATCGCGGGGGCAGCCGATGTCTGAGCTTCTGCCCTTCTGCAAGATCAAGCTACAATACCTGCAAGAACTGGTCACTGATCCTGATCTGGATGACAACGCGTTGCGCGTGGCGTTGTATCTGGCACTTTTTCATGCCGATCACGAAACCGGAGAGAGCCGTCCATCCTTTGAAACCATCGGGGATGCCGTCGGGAAGCACGCGAAATCAGTCAAGCGGGCGCTGAATAAGGTCGAGGCGGCGGGTTATATGACCGTCGAGCGCGGGACGAACAAAGGCAATTCTTCGCGCTATCGTCCGACTGAATCTGCATTGAAAAGAGCCAGAGAACGTCGCCGGGAGGGAGACAAGGTTGTCCCGCTTAGCCGTGCCAAAGGGGGACGTTTCTGTCCACAAAGCGGGACAGAGCTGTCCGGCAAAGGGGGACAGGATCGCCCCCCGAACAGAGAACAAGAACTTAGAAAAGAACATCAACGCGCATTCGCGCCGGATTTGCCTGATGAGGGGCAATCCGGCGGAACGCGCTCGGCGGGCCAAGGACTGGTCTTCGT
>NZ_JBKEBL010000216.1:0-1503 GCF_047973135.1 Paracoccus sp. (in: a-proteobacteria) | reverse complement strand
CTGTTCTGGCGATCCAGCAGGCTCTGGCCGATGCAGATCAGGGTTTCCAGCTGGACGGATTTGACCTCGGTGAGTTCCTGTTCGCGCTGAAGGAGGTTCTGGGCCTGCTCGTTATCGTCCAGCTTGCGAGCGATCCGCTCGGCGGCGCGGTGGAAGCTGTTGACGTTGGACCACTTGATCTCATCGAGATCGGGATCGAGGCTGGTATCGGCCATGGTGGCGATCAGCGCTTCGAAGATATCGGCGACGGCGGTCTGGATGGTCAGATCTTCGGGCGTGATCCGGGGATCGGCCTCGCCCTCGGCGGGGTGGTGGCCGTAGAGTTCGAGGTTTTCGATGATGCGGCCGGTCGGGGATGTGCTGTGATCGGGTTCGAAATCGTCATGGGCATACATGGGATGCGTCCTTCGGCTGGACCGCGACCGTCGCGGCCTTCATGGCGACGACACGCCCACGGGCGCTCCGGTCTGGCAGCCCGAGCCCTGTGCGAGGGCCTTGATGGCACAGCCCGGCTGATGTGCTTCGCGCTGTAAAGGCGGGCGTGCCCGCCGACGGAAATCAGTCGGGTGCCGCCATTGCCGGGCCGGGGCGCTTGTGGGCCGCTCGCCCTCTGAGAAGGCCAAGGCGCGGTCCCCTGCCGATGGAGGTGGCCGCCACTGCCAATGACGGAACCGATGCCCGATCACATTCCCTGTTCCGGCGCATTCACGAGATCATGAACCGGCTGACATCTTCCGGGGCGATCTGTACCCGGTTCTTCGCCCGCAGCGCCTCAAGACCGCAGGCGCTGAGATCGTCGTTGAAATCCCCCAGCATGGGCGAGAGCGTGATGGCGTCGATCCCGACCTCGTGCGCCCGGTCCATCAGGCTATCGCGTGCGCTGTCACCTGCCGGATCGTTGTCGCGGACGATATAGAGCCTGCGCAAATGCGGTGGGAACAGGATGGCGGCGAGATGTCCGGCCGAAAGGGCCGAGATCATCGGCATCGTCGGCAGTGCCTGACGCAGCGAGAGGATGGTCTCGATCCCCTCACCTGCCGCCATGATATCCTGCGCATTCCCAAACCGGACGCCATGCCCGAGCAGGTCTCCCATCGCCTTTCTCGGTGGATCGATAGGTGCCTTGCCGGAGCCGTCACGCCTCAGCCAGGTGCGATGTGCGCCGGTGATCTTGCCATCAAGGTCGGTGACAGCCGCGATCATCGCGGGCCAGGTCTCGGTCGGTCCACCGCTCTCGGGACGCCAGTAGCAGGTCGGATGGAAGCGCTGATTGGCGGGTTCGCGCAGATCGATGATGCCGCGATTGCGCAGGTAGGTCGCTGCTATTGAGCCGGCCAGCGGTTGCGTCATGCGCCAGAGGCGGCGGGCCGCGTCGGACGATCCCGATGGTGCTGGAGAGGTTAGGGCCTTGCGGGATCGCGGTTCGGGATTCGGCAGGCTGAGAAAGCGGCGGGCTTCCTCGGACACATCCGCGAAGTCGATGAGGCCAAGGCTTTCGCGAAT
>NZ_JBKEBL010000046.1:0-4884 GCF_047973135.1 Paracoccus sp. (in: a-proteobacteria) | reverse complement strand
GGACCCGCCCGCCCCGCACAAGGCGTATATGGCCGGTCCCCTCTGGCTGCGCGCCCCCGGCAAGAAGGGTGAAAACGACGCGCGAACTCATCCACTGGCGCAGCACGATCTCGAAACTGTCGCAGGGCGGGCCTTGCAGGAAATGGTTCGCGATGCTTGCGCTGTGGATATAGCCGCGATTGCCGCGAAACGGAAAATCCACGGAAAACCGGTCTGGAAAATCACCCATCCTGCGCCCGATCTGTCAGAAAACCCGCCTTTTTCTGTACGCGCCGGGGACATGGGCCGCAAGGGCCCGCCCGCCAGTTTTCCTGCCAGTTTTCCCGCCAGTTTTCCGGTGCCGCCCCCGGCATGGTGCAGGCATGGTACAGGCCAGGGGATGAGGGCAGAGGGGGGGGTCGGGCCGGGCAAAGCCCGGCCCGTCGCTGCCGCCCGGCCGGTGGCGCGCTTCGCGCGCGGGGCTAAGCAGGGGGTCCGGGGGGTGCAACTCCCCCGGCCATCGCGGGACGCAAATCATCCGGCGGCGACGTTGCGCCACCTTCCCCGGCAGAGTGCGGCGGCCTGCGGTCACGATTGCGCGCGGGGCCGCTTCGCAACCGGCCCGCCGGGGCCTGCGGGGCTTTGTCAATCGCCCGAACCGGCGGTATGAAGAGACCGGCAGACGGCAAGGAACCGGGCTGCCGGATGGAATGGCTGCCAGGGTGCGGGGGACATATGACAAACAGCATCGCTTTGGGCGCGGATGGCGAGCTCAATCACACTCTGGCCGTGCTGCGGCAGGCCACCCCTGCGGGACGGCTGGCATCGCGCACGAAGATCATGCCCGGCATCTCGTGGCATGCCGATCCGGCGCTTGAGCTTGAGGGCAATTACAGCTCGCCCGGAGGGCGGCTGCTTGAGATCGAGACCCGGCCACGGGCCGAAGGCGCATGGAACGCGCTGCATCTGTCGCTGCCGGCCCGCGACCTGCGCGGCTGCGGGGTTCTGGGCTTTGCCCTGCGCAGCGCCACCCCCGACATGCTGGTCCTGCGGGCCTGCCTGCGATCCGGCCTGCAATCCGGGTCCGGCTTCGAGGATTGCTTTTTCACCAAGCATGTTCTGGTCCGCCCCGAGGAAAGCGTGCATCTGGACGCCCTGCCCGCGCATCATCAGCCACGCCTGCCCCTTGAGGCCCCCTGGCGCGAGCTGGTCCTGTTCTTTCCCGTGACAGCCTTCCGCTTTTCGCTGATCGACCTGCGCGTCTTTCTGGTATGAGGCTGTCACTGGCCATCCCGGTCCATAACGACACCGAAGCCCTGGCGCATCTGCTGGGGCAGGCGGTGGAACTGGGCTGTTTCGAGGCGGTGGTCGTGACCGATGACGGCTCGGATCCGCCGCTTGACCCTGACAGGCTGCGCCGGATCGCCGACCGGGGCGGGATCCGGCTGACCCTGTTGCGCAACGACACGCCGCAAGGCGCGGGTCAGGCCCGGAACCGGGCGCTGGAGCATATCGGCAGCTCGCATGTGCTGTTCTTCGATTCCGATGACATGCTGACCGGGGAAATTCCCGCGCTCTGGCATGATCTCGCGGGGCGGTCCTTTGATTTCTGCCTGTTCAGGCATGCCGACAGTCAGGTCGCGCAGGGTGGCAGATGGGGCCAGATCGAACTGGACGACGCCTTCTGGCGGCTGGGCGGATGCAGCAGCCAGACGCTGCATGTCCTGCCCGAAGCGGCCTTCCCCTGGCTGGCACAGACCGCCAATTACCCCTGGAACAAGATCTATCGCACGGATTTCCTGCGCGAAAACGACATCCGCTTTTCGGAAATCCCGATCCATAACGACATCCTGGCCCATTGGCTCAGCTTTCTGCGCGCGGGCTGCATCCTGACCACCAGCCGCGTCGGCGCCGTGCATTTCATCCGTCAGGGATCGCACCGCCTGACCAACCGCCGCGATCTCGAACGGCTGCGCGCCTTCGAACCACTGTCCCGGATTGCCCGCATCATCCGTCAGGATGACGGCCCGGCCGGGCCATGGATGACCGGTTTCCTGCAGTTTTCCTGCCTGCTGATCGACTGGATCCGGGGCAGCATCGATACCCGGTTTCACCAGGAACTGGACCGCAAGGTGACGGCCTTTCTTGATGCCTGCCTTGACCGCGACGCCATGGCCCTGCTGGCGCGCGGCGATCCGGTTCTTGCACTCAGGGTAACACTCTTGCTGGGGTTTGGACGCATATGATCCTGTCTGTTCTGGTGACGATCCGCAATGATACGCCCGGACTGGCGACGCATCTGCATCAGCTTGCGCGGGCCCTGGACCGGCTGGACCGGCTGGTCATCGTCCATGACGAGGTTCTGGCCGATACCGCCGCGCATCTGCGCCGCTTTTCCGAGGGGCCGGGGCGCGGGGCCCATATCCTGGCGCTGGACAGGGCCGAGCTGGTGCCCCGCACGCTGTGCAGGCTGGCCCGGCTTGTGACCGCCACGGAATATGCGCTGCATCTAGGACCGCAGGATTTTCTCTGCCCCGATGTGATCGCGGATCTGGATGACCGCCTGCGGCAGGACCGGCCCGATCTGGCGATCTGCGCCAGCGGCTGGTGGGTGGCGGGGCCGTATTCGGCCCTGCCCGAGCCCGAAACCGCGCGTCTGGCCGAATGGGCGGACAACCCGCCGGCCCCCGGACAGGCCCCCGGACAGGCCCTGTCCCTGCGCCCCGATCCGCGCCGGCTGGTCCTGCGCGACACGGATCTGGACAGCGCCTGCCGCGAGGCCCTGCGGGACGGCGATCCGGCGGCGGACTGGGCCTGCCATGACCGGATCGTCGGGGGCGCGGCCTCGATCCGCGTGGTGCCGACGCCGGTGCTTCTGTTCCCGCTGCCCGCGGCAGAGCGGGTTGCAAGGGCCCTGACGGCCGCGCGCCATGCCCTGTCGGCAAAAGACCCGAAAACGCCGCGCGACACGCTGCGGGCGCGCATCCTGCAACGGCTTTCCGATGAATTGCGCCATGCCGGTCCCGCCCATGCCGGGGCGGATATGGCCGCCGCGCGGGATCTGGCCGCCAGCCTGTCCTTCCGCGAACGACGCGCCCTGCGCCATGCCACCTGCCCCGCCGGGCAGTTGCTGGCCGCCGCCGCCGCCGGGGACCATGCGCTGATGGCCGGAATCCTGACCCAGCAGGCCGCCGCGCGGGACCGGGCCGCCATGCTGGCCCTTCAGGACGAAATCGCCCGCCTGCGCCGGGATCTGGATCTGGCCCTGCCCGGCCCCGAATATCTGCTGCAGCTTTACGAACGCCTGCGGCCGCGATGATCCGGGTCTTTCTCAGCGGCCGCCATGCCCGGCGCTGCCCGCTCAGCTATCCGGCGCTGACACCGCTGTTTGCCGGCCATGTCGAACTGACCGACCAGCCGTCACGGGCCGATCTTTACCTGTTCGCCCACAGCCTCGACCTGCAAGAGGCCCCCCCGGACCTTGTCCGGGACTGGCGCCTCCGGCAAAGGCCCGTGGTGCTGCTGTCGGAAGAGCCCTTCTGGGACACGATCTGGACCGGTCGCCCGCTGGACCGGTGGCTTTGCCTGCCGACGGGCCTGGGCGACCTGCCAGTCATCCAGTTGAACCACATGACCTCGACGATCTTCGATTTCGACGAAATTCCCTATTATCTGCTGACGAACCACCGCTTTCCGGTTGCCTATCGGGTGCTGTTCCGGCGCAATGCCACCCGGTCACTGCAAGACTGGCAGGCCGGGTTTCAAAGCCGGGCGGTCGATGTGACCTTCATGTTCGAACGCCGCCCCGAACCCTTTCACGATGTCGGCTGGCCCGAGGCCGGTCTGACCGGTCTGGCAGCATGGCGGACAAGGCTTGCCGAGCAGCAGGGCATGGGCCGGGTCGAGCGTCTGGGCCTGCGCTGGCAGCCCGGCGTGCCGCGTCAGACGCTGGTGGACTGGCATCTCGACAAGCTGGTGCGGCTTGACAACCGCGCCCGCAGCCTTGCGGCGATCGAGAATACCCACCATCCGCTGTATATCACCGAGAAACTCTTCGACGCCTTCGCCTGCGGCAGCCGCCCGATCTATTTTGCCGGGCCGGACCACCGCATCCACCGGCTGGGCCTGCCCGAAGCTTCCTGGCTGAACCTCTATGGCCTCGATCCCGAAACCGCCGCTGCCCGCATCGCCCGGCCCTTTGCGGATGCCGGGTTCTGGCAGGCCTGGTCCGCCGCACAGACCACCCTGGCGCGGCTTTGGGGCGATCCGGGGGCGGTGATGCGCGAACGGCTGCGGTTGCGCCGCGCCATTCTGGCCGAACTGACCGCATTGCTGGACGGCGGAGGCCATGACATACCCATGGCGCGGCCCGATCCGGAACAGGAGCAGCCCTGACATGGAACCAGAGGACAGGACGGCCGATCTGCTGGCAATCAGTCTGGAACAGGCCGCCGCCATGCACGATCTGGCCGCGCGCTATTGCCGCGAGAATATCGCATTGCGCGACGAATTGCGGCAAAGCCGCGATGAGGCCACAGAGGCGCGGGACCGTGCCGGGCGGCTTGAGACCGAATTGCGAATGCTGCGCGGAACCCCCTTGCGGCGACTGTGGCGGCGCTTGCGCCCTGCGAGGGGGTAACGGGGTGTTGTCACGTTAACCCGAATTATGCATGAGGAGTTGGTGAGACTGGCTTAACTACTTGAAGAGCTGTAGTTTTATGGTTCCTACACCCAAAGCCGCAGTTCTTCAGGATGCCGAGCCTCACCATGGATGTTTCTACACCCTCTCGTCTGTGTTTGTCACCGGTCAATGGCAAGCAGGTCCTGCTCGGATTTGAGGGTGCCGACATGAGTTCCGACGCTGGGCTGATGCTGTTGCGGGAGATCGAGCGCCGTGAAGGTCTG
>NZ_JBKEBL010000014.1:0-1638 GCF_047973135.1 Paracoccus sp. (in: a-proteobacteria) | reverse complement strand
GCCATTTTCCGGACACGGCTTTGCCCGAAATCCGGACACGGCTCCGTGTGCAGAATCCGGACACGGATTGCCTGCATTGGCCGACATCGGGCGTGCTTCGCCGTCAGGATCACCACCCGAAATCCCGGGAAAATCGCCATGTCCGGAATTCGGAGACGGGTCCGAATTCGGATCATTGAACCCGGCCTCGAACCCCAGAATGTAGCGGGTCGGCTGCTGGCGTTTCGTAATCGGATCGACGCTTGCGCAGCGCCGGATCAGACCGGCGAGTTCAAGCTTCCGGAGATGGTCGTTGAGCGCCGAGCGGCTGATCTCGCAATCGGCGGCCAGTCGCGCCTGCGTCGGGAAGCAGCCGAAATCGGGGTTGTGACGGTCGCAGAGATGCCAGAGCACGATCTTGGTTGCGGGCTTCAGCCCGCGTTGCAGGATCGCCCAGTTGGTCGCGAAATGGCTCATGCGTAGGCCCTCCGGTGCGGGTTCAGGGCCTGCACCCGGGTGGTGATCCCATGATCGGCCAGCGCCCCCAGCGCGTCCTCGACAGACCGCACCAGCGCCCAGCCGAAGCCCTGAGCCTTCACCATGTCGCGAAAGGCCTTCTGCGCCGGGCTGAGACGGCCGGACGGGCTTTTGACCTCGAGGAACAGCACCTGCCCGCCGGTCAGGACGATCAGATCGGCGAAGCCCGGCAAGACACCCATGCCGGTCAGGATCGCCTGGCGCTGCCGGGCGGCCTTGCAGCCAGAACCCACTTCGTTGGCCGAGTGGTGGATGATCGCATCGCGTGGCAGCACGACGCGCAGTGTGTGGACGATGGCGCGTTGTATATCGGCCTCGGGCGTGCGGCGGGTCATGCGTCACCGCCTTTCGATTTGCGCGGCGACAGGCAGAGCAGCAGACCGGCAAGGGCCAAGGCTTCGCGGCGTTCCTGTTGATCCGGGCTGCACGCGGCAATCGCACGGCAGGCGAGGATGATCAGGCTGTCCGGGTGGTGGACGAAATCGGCAACGATGCTTCGCGCCTCAGTGAGGCGCTGGGCAGGCCAATCTGAAGGCCAACGCGCCGCATCCGTGCTGTTGCAATCGACGTTGGCCGAGGGGATCAGGGTCAGGGCGTTCATTTCCGCCCCCGTGCCTTGCTGGCGTTGCTAATCTTGCTGTCCGTGACGCGCGGCATCTCCTGCGACTGCAGCCAGTCCTGAACCACGCTCATCCGGTAAAAGATCTTGCGACCGGCGCGGACGCAGGCCGGACCTGTCCGCCGCCGCTCCCAACGCCCCAGGGTGTCGACCGTCAGACACAATTCCTGGGCCAGGTCGTAGCGGCTGATCCAGCCGCGCAGCAGGCGCGGCTCTATTGCTGGTTCCGCACTCATGGGTTGTGTCATGCTCTTGCCTCCATCTTGCATCGCCCGGACCGGGCCGCTGACGGGGAGAAGAACAATCACATAAAAAGGCCCCGCAGGGAGGCGGAAGGTGGCGTAACCTCGCCGGAGGTTATGCCACCCCATGTTTTGCTGGGTTTGAGGCCGTTCGCGGAGATTGAGAGTGATTCGGCGCCGGGTCAAAATGCCGTCGAAAGCCTTCCAAACCACAACCGGCAGAACCGGTTCTGCCGGTTGCCGCTAACAGTTTCTGCCGTT
>NZ_JBKEBL010000015.1:0-9475 GCF_047973135.1 Paracoccus sp. (in: a-proteobacteria) | reverse complement strand
GCGACCTGCTGGATGCAGCCGCAGAGCGAGCGGTTGCCATTCGAGCGGTCCGACCGGATGCAGGCGCTGTCGACTGGCCCCGCCATGGCCAGCGGCGTTGTCAACACAATGGCTGCGGCCGCGATGAAGATGCGGTTGAACATGGACTGTCTCCTCGATTCTCTTGCCCAGGGCACCGTGAAACCGGCATTATCCTGCCCTTATAGAGGCAATTCATAACAGATTCCTTTATCCGCCTCAATCTCCGGCGCAGGGTGGTGATCGCGGCGGCAGGCGGTGCGATGACAATATCTTGTGGCACCGCGCAAATATGCCGCATTCGGTCGGGCCGAATCGCCTGACAAATCTGACAACACGGTTTTTTCCGCCAGCCATTTCCCGCGCTTCATCAGTGCCTGCGTCCGTGATCCGAAGTCGGGTGAACGGAGAGGGGGGGGCGGGGCGGGAAAAGCCCGACCCGCCCGCTGCCGCCCGGCCGAGCGCGCGCCTTAGGCGCGCACTCCGGTCTGCGGGTGGCAGTCCGGGCACCCGGCAAACCCAACAAGCACCCCACGCGCCGCAGGCCATGGCTGGGGGTCCGGGGGGCGCAGCTCCCCCGGCCACCGCGGGACGCATTCCTAGCAACGCCGAAGTCACGCAACGCAGGCCAGCAGTGTACAGCCTGTGCACATTCTGTGCCGCCCCGGTGCCCGCCCTGTGCGGCCCCAAACCCAGCACTTGCTGGGCTTTCCCGCACCGCCCCAGACCGCTGTTGCGTAGCGCGCCAAAGCAACGCACGCGGGTGTTGCACCGCAGCCCGCATACCCGCCCGTCATGCGCCCGGTACCGAAGCTTCGTTTTGGGCGAAATCCCTGACGGCTGGACCGGCTTTACATGACGTCTGCTGACAAGACCCGAAAAATCCTGCACAGCGGGTCAAATATATCCGACGTTCTGCAGCGGGGCCGGTTTGATCCCGGTTCGCGGACCCATGACAGGAGGCCAAGAGGGATGATCGACGCCATCGGGCTGGATGCCGACGACACGCTTTGGGAAAACGAGACATTTTTTCGCAAAAGTCAGGCCGGGCTGGCCGATCTGCTGGCCGGATACGCGGATCCGCAGGTGATTGCCAGTCGTCTGGACCGGGTCGAGCGCCGGAATCTGGCGCGCTATGGCTTTGGGATCAAGGGCTTTACGCTGTCCATGGTGCAGACGGCGATCGAGCTGACCGATGCACGCATCGATGGACGCGCCATCGCGCGCATCCTTGAGATGGGGCAGGACATGCTGGCTCATCCCGTGCATCTGATCGCCGGCGTCCCCGAGGCGCTGAAGGCGCTGTGCGGCCGTCGGCTGCTGCTGATCACCAAGGGCGATCTGTGGGATCAGGAACGCAAGATCGCGGCCTCGGGGCTGGCCGATCTGTTCGACGCGGTCGAGATCGTCGCCGACAAGACCCCCGCCACCTATGCCCGCCTGCTGGCCCGCCACGGGATCGGGCCGCAGCGGTTCCTGATGGCTGGAAACTCGGTCAAAAGCGACGTCCTGCCGGTGCTGGAGCTGCGGGGGCAGGCGGTGCTGATCCCGCATGACCTGACCTGGGCCGCCGAACAGGCCGCGGATCCCGCCGCGCCCGGCTTTCACCGGCTGCGATCCATCGCCGAACTGCCCGCGCTGGTTGCCCGGATCGAGGCCGGGTCATGACGGACAACGCCCGCGCCGCCGGGCTGATGACGCTGTCCATGGCGCTGTTCGCGCTGGAGGATGCGTTTCTGAAACATCTCAGCATGCGGCTGCCGGTCTGGCAATTGCTGGTCATGTCCGGCGGCACCGGCTGTCTGGCGATCTGGGCGGCGATGGCGCGGCGCGGACAGCGGATGTGGTCGCGCAAGCTGCTGCATCCGGTCGTGCTGGCCCGCGGGCTGGGCGAGGCGATCGGCGCGGTCGCGTATCTGACCGCGCTGGCGGTGGGCGATCTGGCGACGGCCTCGGCGGTGCTGCAATTGCTGCCCCTGACCCTTGTGATGGGGGCCGCGCTGTTTCTGGGCGAGCAGGTTGGCTGGCGGCGCTGGGCCTCGGTCGGGCTGGGGCTGGCGGGTGTGCTGCTGATCATCCGGCCCGGCATGGCGGGGTTTCAGCCCGCTGCGCTGTGGGCGCTGATCGGTGTGGCGGCGCTGACCCTGCGCGATCTGGCGACACGCCGGATCCCTGCCGATATTCCCTCGGGCATGGTGTCGGGATCGGCCTATGC
Organism: Paracoccus sp. (in: a-proteobacteria); assembly: GCF_047973135.1. GTDB lineage: Bacteria > Pseudomonadota > Alphaproteobacteria > Rhodobacterales > Rhodobacteraceae > Paracoccus. Next base: position 7,242 of record NZ_JBKEBL010000015.1, on the reverse strand, counting down.
CGCCGTGGTGCCAGCCGGGCTGTTGCTGGCGCTGTTCTCGGCCCCGCCAGTGCTGCCCGCGCTGCCGGAATGGGGGTCGTTTGCCGGGGCGCTGGTCCTTGGTGTGACCGGCTACATCGCGATGGTCGCGGCGGGCCGGATCGGCGAGGCCTCGGCCGTGGCACCGTTCCGCTATACCCGGCTGGGCTTTGCGTTGCTGGTGGCGGTTCTGGCCTTTGGCGAACGTCCCGATGCGCCGACCCTGATCGGGGCCGCGCTGATCGCGGCGGCGGGCGGATATGCGATGTGGCGCGAGGCGCAATAGCGGCGCCACCTGTTGACGCCGGTGCCGTTTCAATCCTATCCGGCAGACATATCCTTGCAACAGCAGACAGCCGCAGGAAGGCCCGCCATGACATTCGACCGCAAGATCAAGATCGCCCCGTCGATCCTGTCCGCCGATTTCGCCGATTTCGGACGCGAGATCCGGGCGCTTGAGGCGCAGGGCGCCGACTGGATTCATGTCGATGTCATGGACGGGCATTTCGTTCCGAACCTGACCTTTGGCCCCCCCGCCGTCAAGGCGTTCCGCCGACATGTCTCGGGGTTCATGGATGTGCATCTGATGATTACGCCGGTCGATCCCTGTATCGAGGCCTATGCCGAGGCCGGGGCGGACATGATCACCGCCCATGTCGAGGCTGGCCCGCATCCGCACCGCACCCTTCAGGCGATCCGCGCGACCGGCCGGAAAACCGGCGTGGCGATCAATCCCGGCACGCCGCTTGAGGCCATCGAGTATCTGCTGGATCTGTGCGACATGGTCGTGGTGATGACCGTGAACCCCGGCTTTGGCGGGCAGAAATTCACCCACAGCCAGATCGACAAGATTGCCCGCCTGCGCGGCATGATCGGCGACCGCCCGATCCATATTCAGGTCGATGGCGGGATTGACACAAAAATCGCCCCCGTCGTCGCCCGCGCCGGGGCCGATGTGCTGGTCGCCGGATCGGCGATCTTCAAGGGCGGATCCGCCGATGAGCCGCTGGCCTATGGCGAAAATATCCGCGCCCTTCGCGCCGCCGCGACAGTCTGATTCCGGGCCGACAAAGCAGGTCGCAGGTCAGCCCGCGACTTTCCGCTTTCTCTGCGGCAACTTTACGCCCGGCGGCAGCCCGGAATAAAATCTTGTGATCTCTGCCCCTTATGGTGGCAATACCCAGATGGGCCGGGCCATGGCGTCAGCCCATGCGGGCGATGCTTCGCTGATCCTTGGCGCGATCTCTTGACCCACACGAGAATACCACTGACTATCCATCCTGTTTTTTAGCATTTTTTACTTTTTTCGTTTTTTGTTTTGAGAGTGACATTTTATGAAACCGATAGAAAACCAGCAGAATAATTCTGTCCGCAGCTCAGCGACACCAGAGCTTTCCAGCAAAAGCCGCGACATGCTCAGCGGCAAACAGGCTGCTTCCAGCGCGAAGGCGCAATCCTCAACTGAAGCGGCTTCAACTGAATCGGCCTCGGCGCTACAAAGCCGCGCCGCCAACAATCAGTTCTTCTCGTTTCCCGATATAGATATTGGCGACATCAATATTCCCGGCCTGCCCAACATCCCAGATCTGCCGGACATTCCCGGCTTCCCCAAAAAACCCGGAGAGCCGTCCAGACCCCCGAAAGACGATGGTAACAGCCGGTTGGGTTCTGCTCAGGAAAGGCAACTGGACAAGGATATTCAGGCAAAGCTTGGCGGAAATCAGGACGCGCAATCAGCCTATGACAATCTGCTGAAATCCGATCTGTTCGGGAAACAGGATTCGCGCGGCTCGACCACGAACCGCGATGCACGGATCGCCATCATGGAGCAGGTCAAGAACTATCCCGAAAAGGCCGTCATCGACGATCTGACGCAGATGGGCGACCGGAACTGGTTCCGCAATCAGGGCTTCGAGGACCAGCAGCGATCGGCCAAGATGATCGGGTTCAACACCAGCGAGACCACCCCGAACGCGAACCAGACGCGCCAGAATACGGTGGACCGGATCCTTGAAAATGACGACATCAACCTGAAATGGGAAAAGATCGAATCCAACCCCGGAACGACCACTTGGGGCCGGGCCGGCGGTGACAGGGGCAAGGGCGCACGGATCATCCTGAACAACGAATTTGTCAGTGCCGGAGCCGACAAGATCGATCCCGGCGACTCGAAGGCCATCAAGGTCGCCGTGGACACGCTGGCGCATGAGGTGAACCACACGCTGACCCCCGGCGGAAACGAACAGTCCTATGCCTATTTCATGGATGAATACCGCGCCTGGAATGCCGGTTTCACGGCCACGAATGGACACCCGCCCACGGCGAAGCAGGCTTATGACCGGGCCTATTACCTGACCGACAAGACTTCGGGCAGCTATGCCAATATCGGCAAGGCCCTCCGCGACGACGGCAGCGACGACCAGAAAAATATCGTGTCGTTCATGGCCGGTCTGATGGGACTTGACCCCGCGACCGCGACCTTCGACGATGTTCGGAACAAGGATAAGTTCAACAATGACGGGCCTGCTCTGTTGCCGGTCAAGGCAAAGGCCGATGACCCGAACAATATCGACAACCACGGATGACACGGGATCGCATGTCAAAAATCCGCAAATTTAACGATTTCAACAGTCCGGTCTAAGCCAATGGCGATGACCGGCAATCTGAAGGCAGCAATATTTGCCATGACATTAACAATGACAACCACAGCAAGCGCCGAGGACGTGGCGGCGATTTCCGCGATAACGGGCATTCCCGAAGTCAATCTGGATGTGTTCCCGCTTGAAATTCCCGGACTGTCGGGATGCGCCATATTCGACGCACTGGACACCCGCGTCCGGGGTGCGAACGCGGCCATGCCGGTCGTTCGCGTCGATGGCGGCTGGTTACCCGGAACGGCACCCGATGTGACGGCGCTGGTGCTGAACAGTTGCGCCGACCGGGACACCGCGCCGCAGGCTTTGGCAGCGGTGATCGGCACGCTGCATTCTCCTCGTCTGGATGCGGTGAACGACGTGAAATCGCCGCTGGTCGAGACGATGCTGCGCAATGCGGGCGTCGGGTTTCAGCCTCCGGAAAGCCGCAGCGAGGGCAGCCACCAGATCGTGACCTTCTTTGCCGAGGGGCCAGACGGTCAGTATCTGGCCTATGTCGAGGCGAACTGGTCGGTCGGCGGCGACGTGGTGGTAGTGGCCAACCCGATCCCCAACGCCGAGCCCTGACCGGCAAGACGCGGTCCGCTGTGTCCTGTCTGGCAGCAAAGCTGTTTGACAATGGCGGGCGGTCCGCGTTTCCTGCCCTTCAGCAATAAAGGAGGGCAGAATGGATCTGGGCATCAGGGGTAAGCGGGGGCTGGTCTGCGCGGCCTCGAAAGGACTGGGGCGCGGATGCGCCGAGGCCTTGGCTGCGGCCGGGGTCGATCTGGTCATCAACAGCCGGACCGGCCCAGAGATTACCCGAACCGCGCAGGAAATTGCCGCCGCCCATGGCGTCAGCGTCACACCGGTCGCGGCCGACATCACCACAGATGACGGTCGTGCCGCCGTGCTGAAGGCGGTCGGACAGGCCGATATTCTGGTGACGAATGCGGGCGGGCCGCCTCCGGGCAAGTGGACCGATTGGAACCGCGACGATTTCATCCGCGCCATCGACGCCAACATGCTGTCAGCCATCGCGCTGATGCAGGCGCTGGTGCCCGGCATGATGGAACGCGGCTGGGGCCGGGTCGTCAACATCACCTCGCAATCGGTCCGCTCGCCCATTCCGGCGTTGGGGCTGTCGAACACGGCACGGACCGGGCTGACCGGCTTTGTCGCGGGCATGTCGCGACAGGTGGCCCCGCATGGCGTCTGCGTCAACAATATCCTGCCGGGCATCCACGCCACCGACCGCGCGGTCAGTCTGGATAGCGGGGTCGCCGGGGCGCAGGGCATCACTCTGGCCGAGGCCCGCAAACAGCGCGAGGCGACTATACCCACCCGCAGCTATGGCGAGCCCGCCGATTTCGGCGCTACCTGCGCCTTTCTGTGCAGTCAGCAGGCGCGTTTCATCATCGGCCAGAACATCCTTCTGGACGGCGGCGCGCTGAACGCAACGATCTGACGCTGCGGAACTTGGCAAAGAACCGGCGCAAGGTTGCGGGCATGGTCCGTCCCTGCTACGGCAAGAAAACCTTAGCGAAAGAATCGGCCAATTCCGTGATCACCCCGCCCCGACTGGAGGTTCAGAACCTGATCCGCGCCTTTGACGGGCAGCGGGTTGTCGATCAGGTCTCGTTCACGGTCAATGCCGGCGAGGTCGCCTGTCTGCTGGGGCCCTCGGGCTGCGGCAAATCCACCACTCTCCGGATCGTCGCCGGGGTGGACATGCAGGATAGCGGCAGGATCTTCGTCGATGGCAATCTGGTCTGCGACACGGTCTTTCGCATTCCGCCGGAACGCCGCGCCGTCGGGCTGATGTTTCAGGACTTCGCGCTGTTTCCGCACCTGCCGGTCAGCGAGAATGTCGCCTTTGGCCTGAAGGGCGGCTATGCCGCCAACCGCCCCCGTGTGGCCGAACTGGTCGAGCGTGTGCATATGAGCCGCCATATCGACAGCTATCCGCATGAATTGTCGGGCGGCGAACAGCAACGCGTCGCGCTGGCCCGCGCCTTGGCCCCTCGCCCCCGCGTGCTGCTGATGGACGAGCCCTTCAGCGGGCTGGACGAACGCCTGCGCGACGGCATCCGGGACGAGACCCTGTCGCTGTTGAAAGAAGAACGCAGCGCCGTCCTGCTGGTCACGCATGAACCCGACGAGGCAATGCGCATGGCCGACCAGATCCTGTTGATGCGCAACGGCCGGATTGTCCAACAGGGCGCGCCCTATAACCTGTACAATGCGCCCACCGACCGGCAGGCGGCGGCGTTCTTCAGTGACATCAACGTGTTGACCGGGCGCGTTCAGGGCGCGCTGACCCATACCCCCTTTGGCCGGTTCCTGACCCCCGGCGTCGCTGATGGCCGTGAGGTAGAGATCGTCATCCGCCCGCAGCACCTGCGCATGGATTTCGACCGCGCGGGGAGCGGCCCCTTGCCAACCGCCGAAGACGGCACGGCCGCGCGTGCGCAGGTCGTTCGCGCCCGCTATCTGGGCCGGGAATCGCTGGTCGAATTCGCGACCGATGAAGGCGGGATCGCCCTGACTGCCACAGTTCCGGGCGTGTTCCTGCCGCCCGCGGGTACGGCCATGTGGCTGATGCTGCGTCGCGACCGGGTGTTCGTCTTTCCCAAATCCTGACGGAAACGCCCCGGATTGGTGCCGGACCGGCCCATTTCGTTTGTCATATAGCCTGACGACTTTCTTTTGATTGTTTTGTCAGGCTATAACCATTTGATTTTACGCTGATGCTGCGCCAATTTGATGATCAAATTGGCTTCCGTCAGCTATACCAACGGCCCGTGGGATTGACCCGTACACGACGCCGACACAGTCCCCCGCCCGGCGGCACGATGCGCCATGCTTCCGGGCCGGGTCTGCCGTGCTACCGCCGCAAGACCAAACCTTCGGCAGCGGTCAATCGTCAGGGCCGTTGGCCTGAGATGGCCCTGTCACCGGCCCCGTTGTTCAGCGACCAAGGAATACGCGCTGTTGTTCAAGGTACCACTGCTGGGCATCGGGAAGTGACCGGCGAAAAATTCCATAGGATCGGGGAATGGCCAAAAGCACGCCTCGCGCCTGAGGAAAACTGAATCTTCGCGCCAGCAAGTCCTTGAGAAATTCACCGATCAGCCTGCGCCCCAGGTAAATTGCGAATGAGGCACGATGTCGAATCGGTGAATCGCTGTTCGTATGTACAAAAAGGGCTACGTTCGAGATACCCAATGACGTCGCTTGCATGCGAGCTATCCTGCTGCCTGCCGCCTCATAATGATTAAGGCGAGCATCCGGAGCAAATATGCACAACCCATGCCTGCCATATCGATAACTGGCATCCAGATCTTCGCCTGGGCAGTATGCGCAAAGAAACGAGTTGAATTTTTCGATTCGCGCAATATTCGTGCGCACCACCATACCGCAACCGGGCAAATACCCTACCAATACGGCATTGTTGTTTCCTTCACGATCATGCGCCCGATCACGATAGCGGTCATAGGGAATAAACATGCGGTCCTTCGCCTGCATGAGAATTTCCCGTCGAAAAAACCTCCAGAAACGGAATTGTTCCAAGTATTTCAACAGAGAAGCATTCTCTGCGGTCCCCCCCTTCTTTCGTTCGATGGCTGCTGACGAGTTTCCGGGCTTTGTCTCTTTCATGAAATAATCAATTGCTGCCGCTGGAAGACTTGCGACAGTATTCAGTGCCAGTCCTGCAATCTTCTGTTCGCGATCATTCTCGAAAACGCTCATGAATTTTTCGGCGCAATCCGGAAAAAGAAGCGAGTCATCATCTATAAATACCACAACATCCGCAGTAACGGAGGAAAGGCCCTGATTGCGCTGCGCGGCGGATGACCTTGCCACTGCGGACTGAAAGACGAGATTGATACCGGTTCCTGCGAGCATCGAATCCAGAACATGGCGATGTTGATCGGCGTTCTGGCTGGCGTCGATAACAATGATCTGTTTCGGAGGGCGGGTTTGCGCCAGCAGACATCGCATATTTAGTCTGGTCTGAACAACGTGGAACGCATTGATTTTGTGTTATGAACTTCCGGTATTTCTGGCTTTTTTCTGCAGGGTTTTGTATTGTTGAAGCAGAAACCCTGCAAATTCGGATCGTCGATGAAGCCGCATTCCCACGCCCCCGAACAGGATGACCTGCTCCGCCCCCGATTGCTCGACATGATCGACGCCCGGCATGAGCTGGTGAAACTGGCGAGTTTGATCGACTGGGCATTCTTCGAGCGGGAGTGGGCCGGGTTCTTCCCCTCGACGACCGGTCGTCGGGCGACATCGCCGCGGCTGGTGGCCGGGCTGATGTATAGCTGACGGAAGCCAATTTGATCATCAAATTGGCGCAGCATCAGCGTGAAATCAAATGGTTATAGCCTGACAGCATAATCAGAAGAAAGTCGTCAGGCTATATCTGCAGCACGCCTTCAAGCTGTCGGACGAGGCGGTGATCGCCCGTTGGGTCGAGAACCCCTCCTACCAGCATTTCACCGGTGAGACGTTCTTTCAGCACCGGCCACCGATCGATCCCTCCTCGCTGGTGCGCTGGCGCAAGCGGATCGGTGAGGTGGGT
>NZ_JBKEBL010000287.1:0-13075 GCF_047973135.1 Paracoccus sp. (in: a-proteobacteria) | reverse complement strand
GATGACGCGCTGAACGCCACCCGCGCGGCCGTTCAGGAAGGTGTCGTCGTCGGCGGCGGTGTCGCGCTGATTCAGGGCGGCAAGGGTCTGGAAGGCCTGAAGGGCGAAAATTCGGATCAGGAAGCGGGCATCGCCATCGTGCGCCGCGCGCTTGAGGCTCCGATGCGCCAGATCGCCGAAAACGCAGGCGTTGACGGCGCGGTTGTCGCCGGCAAGGTCCGCGAATCCAGCGACAAGGCCTATGGCTTCAACGCGCAGACCGAAGAATATGGCGACATGTTCAAGTTCGGCGTCATCGACCCGGCCAAGGTCGTCCGCACAGCGCTGGAAGATGCAGCATCGGTTGCCGGTCTGCTGATCACCACCGAAGCCATGATCGCCGAAAAGCCCGAGCCGAAGGCCGCTGGCGGCGGTATGCCCGATATGGGCGGCATGGGCGGCATGGGCGGCATGATGTAATCATCCGTTTGCCCTCCATGGCAGATTTCGGGGCGCCCCTTTTCGGGCGCCCCTTTTCCATTGACCGCCGCGCCGGCTGCGGGATCGGCCCGCGCAATTTGCTTGCATCGTCCGATCCAAGAGGCCAGTTTACCGGCAAATTCGATCCAGAGGCACCGCCATGACCCCAGAAATCCAATCGCAAAAGACCCGCGCCCTGTGCCAGCTTGCACCGGTCATCCCGGTCATCGTGATCAAGGATGCCGCAAAAGCTGCCGATCTGGCCCGCGCTCTGGTCACGGGCGGCCTTCCGGTGCTGGAGGTGACGCTGCGCACGGATGCGGCGCTGGATGCGATTCGGGCCATGGCGGAAATCGCGGGTGGCCATGTCGGCGCGGGCACCGTCCTGACGCCGGATGACGCAAAACGGGCCAGGGATGCGGGCGCGAAATTCGCCGTCTCGCCCGGCCTGACCGACCGGCTGATCACCGCCTGCGCCGATCTGGATCTGCCGTTGCTGCCCGGTGCCGTCACCGCCTCCGAGGTGATGCGCGCTGCCGAATCGGGCTTTGACATGCTGAAGTTCTTTCCAGCCGAGGCGGTGGGCGGCGCCCCTGCCCTGAAATCCCTTGCATCGCCGCTGCCGAAAGTCAGCTTTTGCCCGACCGGAGGCGTCTCGCCTGCCAATGCCCGCAGCTATCTGGATCTGCCGAATGTCGTCTGCGTCGGCGGAAGCTGGGTCATGACCGAGGCTGACATCGCCGCAGGCAACTGGAAGGCCATCGAGGACCGCGCCCGCGACGCGGCGCTTTTGCGGACATGACCGGCCCGCGGGATATGGGCACGGCGCGGCGCAATGTCATCGTGCTGGTGGCGGCGCAGGCGCTGCTGGGGGCCCAGATGCCCGCGAATTTCATCGTCGGGGGGCTGGCGGGCCAAATCCTTGCGCCAAACCCCTGCCTTGCGACGCTGCCGATCTCGATGATCGTTCTGGGCTCGGCCCTGACGGCGCGGCCCATGGCCGGCTTCATGCAGCGCCACGGGCGGCGACCCGGCTTTTTGCTGGCCGTTCTGTCGGGGGGGCTGGGGGCGGCGCTGTCGGCCTTTGGCCTGTGGATCATGTCGTTCTGGGTGTTCATTGCCGGGTCGCTGCTGACCGGGGTCTATATGTCGGCGCAGGGTTTTTACCGCTTTGCCGCCACCGACACCGCCCCCGCCGCATTCGAGGCCCGCGCGATAAGCTGGGTCATGGCGGGGGGGCTGGGTTCGGCCATTATCGGGCCGATGCTCGTGCGTGCGACGAATGGTGCCACGGCGATTCCCTTTTTGGGCACCTATCTTGCGATTATCGCATTAAACGTGCTGGGGCCGTTCCTCTTTGCCTTTCTCAGCATCCCGAAACCGCCCGCGCCGAAACCGGGCGCGCATCAGGGCCGCCCCACCAGTCAGATCCTGCGCGATCCGCGCATTATCGTCGCGATGATCTGCGGTATGGTTTCTTATGCGCTGATGAATCTGGTCATGACATCGACACCGCTGGCCGTGGTAGGCTGCGGCTATCAGGCGGAAAACGCCGCTGATATCGTCAGCGCGCATGTTCTGGCCATGTTCATCCCCAGCTTTTTTACCGGCGCGCTGATCGCCCGGTTCGGCACGACGCGAATCATCGCGCTTGGGCTGATGATTCTGGCCTGCGCCGGTGCCGTGGCCCTGTCGGGCGTAGAGCTTGAGAATTTCTTTGTTGCACTGATCCTGCTGGGCGTCGGCTGGAATTTCGGTTTCATCGGCGCTACCGCGATGCTGGCGCGCGCCCACAGCCAGGCCGAGCGTGGCCGTGTGCAGGGCCTGAATGATCTGGTTGTGTTCAGCGGAGTGTTTCTGGCCTCGCTGTCCTCGGGCGGGCTGATGAACTGTCTGGGCGGTGATCCGCAAAGCGGCTGGAACGCGGTTAATCTGGCGATGCTGCCCTTCCTTGTGCTGGCGGGCGCAGCGCTGATCTGGCTGGCGATGCGACCGGTGCCTGCGGATGATGCGCGGGTATGAACAAGTGAAAATTTGAATAAAACCTTCCCCAAAAGGGTAGTCCGAGCCTCACCTTTCGGATTGTTTGGCAAAGCGGGTCGTGGCACAATGCGCGAAACGTGACAGACAGTGCGAGTGGCGGATGGAATTTCGATATACCGACCGAACAATCCGGGTGAATGTTCCAGATACGACCAGCCTGCTGCGCGAGGTGAAAAGACGCTGGAACGCGCGGCAGGGGTTTGCACTGGCCACCATCAATATGGATCATCTGGTAAAGCTGCGGCGGGATCGTGCGTTTCGCGCCGCCTATTCCGCGCAGGATCTGGTTGTGGCCGATGGTAATCCGATCGTCTGGCTATCGCGCATGGCGCGGCGCCCTCTGACTCTGGTCCCCGGCTCGGATATGGTGATGCCGCTATGTCAGCTTGCCGCCGATGAACATGTGCCTGTCGCATTGGTGGGCAGTACCGATGCCGCCCTGACCGCCGCTGCGGATCATATCCGGGCAAGGATACCCGGCATTCGCATCGTCAGCACCATCGCCCCTCCGATGGGCTTTGATGCAAGCTCGGAAGATGCCGGTCGCATCCTGCGTGACATCCGGGCCAGCGGCGCGCGTCTGGCCTTTCTGGCTCTTGGTGCGCCACGGCAGGAAATGCTGGCCGCACGCGGGCGCAAGGACACGCCGGAAATCGGCTTTGCATCGGTTGGGGCCGGGCTGGATTTTCTGGCAGGCAATCAGCGCCGCGCGCCGGAATGGGTGCGCAAGGTCGCGATGGAATGGGTCTGGCGCATGATGTCCGCACCACAGCGCCTGTTGCCACGCTATGCCCGCTGCATCGCGATCCTGCCGTCAGAGGCAGCAGCGGCCCTGCGCCTGAGACCGGAACGCGGTTAACGCATCGCCTTGGAATATCCGAAAATCCCAACGCTCCGGGCAATCCCGTTACCCGGAAAAGCCATTTGACGCCAAGGTCGGGCGTCAGGCCGATCCCATATGCGACAGCAGACCGCCGACAGGTCAGTCACCCCGCCGACGGCCTTCTGTGATTGGGGAAGGCCGACTTCACGTCATGATTGCATAAAGCTGGCAAAATTTGATCAATCAGCACCCGGTTGCACGAAGCACAACCCAAACCGTGCGAAACATGATCGATACATCGTTGAGAAACGACAGGTTCCGATCATAGACATCGTCGTAAATCGCGCGGGCACTGAAGGTCGTGCCGTTGCGATCCGACACCTGCCAGAAACCGGTGATACCGGGACGAAGCGAATAATATGCCGTCCCTGCATAGAAATCCCGCTGCGAGGTCATCATCGGACGCGGGCCGACCAGGCTCATCTCGCCTTTCAGCACGTTCCAAAGCTGAGGCAATTCGTCCATCGAACTGCGACGCAGGAACCGGCCAATTCCGGTCACTCGCGGATCGTCACGCAGTTTCTGGGTCGATGCCCATTCCATCGCTGCGGCCGGATCTTCGGCCAGGTAGGCATCCAGACGCTGCTCGGCATTTTTCACCATGCTTCGCAGTTTCCAGATGCGATAAGTATTCCCCTTTCGGCCAACCCGTTCCTGCGAATAGAACGGATTGCCCCCATCTAGCATGATCATCGCCGCAAAGACGATGATGACTGGAACCACAAACGGGGACGACAGTACCACCAAAAGAATATCAAGCGGACGTTTGAAAAAATTCCTGTAAAAAAATGACTTAGAGGGGCGGTCTTCGCCACGGGAAATTCCAGAATAATACTGATTCTCAGCGGTCATAATTCTCACACGCTGTTGCACTCTTCACATAGCCGACATCCTTTGCACGCGTCACGCAGGCTACAGAAGAAGCGACCAACACCACTTTGCAAAGCAACCGTTCAAGACGTGCCCGGCACTTCGACAGGTTTGACACTAGCACAGCCGACATGGGGCACCCAACCTACAAAATTGTTCTAAACGTTTAATCCACCTGACTATTGGGACAGGTCGCAAAGAAGTGCCGCCGCATAGCGCGATATAATAGATACTAATTCTACTTAAAGTTGATTAATAATGCGTAATTATCCAGCGTCGATCAAGCGATTCGCTGCGAAATTAAGCAATTTTTCCTGATGAATCAGATTTGCCGTTCCGGCATCTGGACGACCAAACCGTCCAGATCCTCGGTCACCTTGATCTGGCAGGTCAGACGCGAACGCGCGGGGTCGGGTTCATACGCGAAATCCAGCATGTCCTCTTCCATCGGATCGCGCGGAGGCAGTTTTGTGATCCAGTTTGTATCCACATAGACATGGCAGGTCGAACAGGCGCAGGCACCGCCGCAATCCGCCTCGATTCCCGGAATGCCATTGTCACGCGCGCCCTCCATCACCGTCATGCCGGGACGGACCTCGACCTCGTGGCGGGTGCCGTTATGCTCGATATAGGTGATTTTCGCCATTTCACTGCTTCCTCTTTTTCCGCGTCAGATAGGGCATCGGCAGGGCAAAGAAAAGGGCGGGCCCGCAGGTCCGCCCCCGTCCGCGTCAATCAGCGGTTACTTTGCGTCGATCGGCAGCGCGACAAAGCGTGGCTCGCCATCGCGGCGGATCAGCATCAGGATCGACTTGCGCCCGCCTTCGCGCGCCTCGCCGATGCGGTCGTTCAGATCCTGCACCGTGGCGACGGGCTGCTGCCCCGCCTCGGTGATGACATCGCCGGGGACCAGCCCCTTGTCGGCGGCCGGGCCCTCGGGATCGACGGCTTTGACGACCAGCCCCTTCTGGTTGCCGGTCAGGCCCAGTTCGGTGGCGATTTCCGGGGTCAGGGCACCGACGGTCATGCCCATCAGTTGCAGGTCTTCCCCGGCATCGGGTGCGCCGCCATCGACATTGCCGCCCTCGGCCGTTTCGCGCCGGCCAAGTGTGACCTGCAAGGTCATGGGCTTGCCATCGCGCAGAACCATCACCGCGACCTCTTTGCCCGCCTGCGCCTCGGCCACGCGGCGCATCAATTCGCGGGTATCCTTGACCTCGCCGCCGTCAAAGCTGGTGATGACATCGCCGACCTTGACCCCGGCAGCTTTCGAGGGGCCGTCGGGAACATCCGTGACCATCGCCCCGGCCTCGGCCTTGAGACCAAGTGCCTCGGCCATGTCGGCGCTGACATTCTGGATCTTGACGCCCAGCCAGCCGCGGCGCGTCTCGCCATATTCGTTAAGCTGATCGACAACCTTGCTGACCACGTTCGAGGCCATGGAAAAACCGATGCCGATCGAGCCGCCATTGGGCGACAGGATCGCCGTGTTGACGCCGATCACCTCGCCCTTCAGGTTGAACAGCGGGCCACCCGAATTGCCCCGGTTGATCGCCGCATCGGTCTGAAGATAGTCGTCGTAATTGCCCGACAATTCGCGATTGCGGGCCGAGACGATGCCCGAACTGGCCGAAAATCCCTGCCCCAGCGGGTTGCCAAGGGCCAGAACCCAGTCGCCCACGCGGGCCGTGTCGGAATTGCCGAATTTGACAAAGGGGATTGCCGCGTCGCTTTTGACCTTCAGCAGCGCAACATCGGTATTGGGATCGGTGCCCACCACTTCAGCGGGCAGTTTGTTGCCGGAATAGAACTCGATCTCGATCTCGTCCGCGCCCTCGATGACATGGTTATTGGTCACGATGTAACCATCGGGCGAAATCACGAAGCCCGAGCCAAGTGCGTTCGACCGCTGCGGCATTTGCTGGCGCGGGCCTTCCTGCCCCGGCCCGCCGGGAAAGCCGAAATCGCGGAACAGATCCGAAAAGGGGCTACCCTCGGGGAACATCGGCCCCTGCCCGCCCGCGGGCTGGCTGACGACCGAGGTGGTGGTGATATTGACCACGGCGGGGGCCACCTGCTCGACCAGGTCGGCAAAGCTTTGCGGCATGACATGGGATGAATCGGCCTCGGGGGCGGTCAGCGGCTGGTTGTTATTGGCAGCTTCCTGCGCCTGCTGGCTGGCCTCGGGCGAGACATCAAGGGTGGTCTGCTGCGCCCATGCGGCCCCAAGACCCACGGTCGCCGCTAGGGCCGAGGCGGTCAGAAAATGCCGTGGAGAAAGCGATTTCATGCTGAGTGTCCTCATCGGTTCTGGTGTTCGCGACGTCAGCTCTGCCGCCGCCGCGACGGCCTGATGTGAAGCGAATATAGCGTGCCGTGGCAAATAAACCACGCTCTCGGCAAGTGAACTGATCGTGACTTTCGTTACAAGACAGGCGGGCATTTCGGCCCGCCTGTGCTTTTTTCTTCAATTTCCGGTCGTGCCGTCCCCGGCGGGATCGCCTCGCGGATCATCCGCCGCATCGCCAGCGGCATCTCCTGTGGCGGCGGCGCCCGCCTCTGGGTCGTCAGCGGGCGGGACCACTGCCGAAGGCTGTTCCGGCGGAGCGGCCAGGCTTTCGGGTACCGGGGTCAGCGTGACGCCTGCCGCCTCGCCCAAGGGCTTGCCGTCGCGGTCGGTGACTTGCGGCGTGACCAGCCCGTCCTCTTGCTTCCGGGCCTCGCTGGCCCGCTGCTGCGCGGCACGGTCGCCCGGCGGCACCGGAACCGGCGAAGGGTTGGCGCGGCTGGCACCGTCATCCGCAAGATAGCTGAAGAATTCGCCCTTCGGTTCGATGACCAGCGAACTGTTATTGCCCTTCAGCGCCCGCTCATACGAGGTCATCGAGCGGGTGAAGGCAAAAAATTCGGGGTCGCGGCCAAAGGCATCGGCATAGATCGCGTTGCGCTGCGCATCGGCCTCACCCTGAATGATGTCAGCCCGCTTTTGCGCCTCGGAGGTCAGCTCTACGACCGTCCTGTCGGCGGCGGCCCGCACCCGCTGCGCCGCCTCGCCACCACGGGCGATTTCGTCCGCAGCCTCGCGTTCACGTTCAGCCCGCATTCGCGCATAGGTGGCGTTCAGGTTCTGCTCGGGCAGGTCGGTACGGGTCAGGCGGACATCGATGATCTCGACCCCCAGCCCGGTCGAGTTGCGGCGTGCCTCGTCGCGGATCTGGTTCATCAGCGCGGTCCGGTCATCGGACAGCACGTTGGTTGACGGAACCGAGCCCAGAACCTCGCGCACGGCGGCGTTCACGATAGGTTCCAGTCGGCCCATGGCGGTGGGGATGCCCCCGGTGCCGACAGCCTGACGGAAGCGCACCGGATCGGTGATGCGCCAGCGCGCAAAGGCATCGACAACAAGGCGGCGATCATCGGCCGGCGTCACCTCAAGGGGGGTGGTCGGCAGGCCAAGGATGCGGTCGTCATATTTCACGACATTGTCCAGAAGCGGTACCTTGAAGCCAAGGCCCGGCTCTTCCTGCACATCGACGACGCGGCCAAGGCGAAGGACCAGCGCCTTTTCACGTTCATCCACGATGAAGATCGCGGTCGTGACAATCACGAGGATGACGATCAGCAGGGGAATGGCAAGGGCAGACAGCTTGAGATTGCGGGCCATCAGTTATTCCCTCCGCTGGCGTTTCCGGTACTGCCTGCGCCGCCCGGACGGCGCAGTTGATCCAGCGGCAGATAGGGCACCACGCCCTGTCCCTGCCCACCTTCGTTCAGGATGATCTTGTCGATACCGCCCAGAACTTTTTCCATTGTTTCCAGATACATACGACGCCGCGTAACCTCGGGTGCCTTGACATATTCCTCATAGACCGAGTTAAAGCGCGCCGCCTCACCCTGCGCGGTGTTGACCGCCTGCGCGCGATAGCCCTCGGCCTGTTCCACCAGCGCCGCCGCCTCACCGCGGGCCTGCGCCAGAACGCGGTTGGCATAGGCGTCTGCCTCTTTTTCCAGCCGGTCGCGTTCCTGCTGCGCTGCCTGCACCTCGCGGAAGGCACCGATCACCTCGCTTGGCGGGTCGGCGCGGTCCAGGTTCACACGCACCACGTTGATCCCCGACTGATAGGCATCCAGCGTGCGCTGCACGGCCTCTTTCAGGTCATTGGCGACGGTGCCCCGGTCGCGGTTCAGGATCGGCGCAAGCTCGCTGCGGGCGATAATGTCGCGCATCGCCGATTCCGCGACAGCGCGGATGGTATCGCCCGGATCGGCCAGGTTGAACAGAAACATTTCCGGGTCCGAGATGTTCCAGACGACCTGATATTCCATGTCCACGATATTCTGGTCGCGGGTCAGCATCAGGCCGCTGTCCATCGGGCCGGACCGCCCCGCACCGATTTCGGTCACGCGTTCGTTGGTGACGGGCACGACCTCGGCCGTCACAAAGGGCCAGGGGGCAAAGTTCAGGCCCTCGGTCCCCACCGAAACGGCGCGGCCGAACAGGAACTCGACGCTTTTTTCGTTGGTCTGCACCCGGTAAAAGCTGGCACCCCCCCAGATGATGCTGGCGATGATCGCACCGATGGCCAGGGTAGTGCGGTTGAGACCGACACCCGGCCCCGACGGACCGCCACGGCCCCCGCCGCCGGTCGGGCCGCCCCCGCCGCCGCGCCCGCCCATCAGCACGCGCAGCCGTTCCTGACCTTTTTTCATCAGTTCTTCGATTTCGGGCATCTGTTCGCCCTGACCGGGACGGCGCGGTCCGCCATGTTGCGGCCGCTGGTCTCCCCAGGGGCGGTTCGAGGGGCGCTTGCCGTTGTCCTCGTCATCTCCGCCGCCATTGCCGCCACCGCCCCAAGGGCCCTGATTTGACATGTGCTCGACCTTCTTTCCCTACCAAATCCGTCTGTTGCAAACTGGGGCCGGGGGCGAAAAAGTCAACCCTGCCCCTGCCCCGAAGGGCAGGATCAGCCCTGCCCGTGCCGCCGTGCGGCCTGTCGCATCGTCACCAGTTCTTCGGCGGCGGTCGGATGGACCGCCATTGCCGCATCGAAATCCGCCTTGGTCGCGCCCATTGTAATGGGAATCGCGGCAAGCTGGATCATCTCTCCGGCATCGGGGCCGAAAATATGGCACCCCAATACCTTGTCGGTCGCCGGATCGACCAGCAGTTTCATCATCACCTGCGCCCCGGATCCCGCAAAAGCTGATCGCATGGGCCGGAACACCGTCGCATAGACATCGACCGGGCCGCGCGCGGCGGCCTGTTCCTCGGTCAGGCCGATACTGCCCAGTTCATGCGGGCGCAGATAAACCGCAGCGGCCACCGGATCGTGGCTGACCTTGCGCGGCTTTCCGCCAAACACCGTGTCGGCAAAGGCGTGGCCTTCGCGGATCGCGACCGGAGTCAGATTGACGCGATCCGTGACATCGCCCACCGCAAAGATCGACGGGACCGGGCTCTGCGACCATTCGTCCACCTCGATCGCGCCGTTGGGCTTAAGCCGCAATCCGGTCCGTTCCAGCCCCAGATCACCGGTATAGGGCGCGCGGCCGGTTGCAAAGAACACCGCATCGAACCGATCGGCGCTGCCATCGTCGAAACTGACCTCGATACTGTCGCCCGCGCGGTCCAGCCGGGCGGGCGTCCGGCCAAGCCGCATCTCGACCCCGATGGCCGACAGTTGCGCCGTCGCCATCTCGCGCGCCTGACGATCAAATCCGCGCAGCACGGCATCGCCGCGATAGGCCTGCACCGTCTTGACCCCCAGCCCTGTCAGGATGGTGGCAAATTCGCAGGCGATGAAGCCACCGCCGATCAGCAGGGCACGGCCCGGCAGCCGGTCCATCAGGAACAGATCGTCCGAGATCAGCCCCAGTTCCGCCCCCGGAATATCCAGCCGCGCCGGACGCCCGCCGACCGCGATCAGGATATGCCTGGCGGTCAGGCGGGTGCCATCGGCCAGTTCGACCTCGTGATGACCGGTCAGCCGGGCGCGCTGCGGATAAATCCGCACACCCGCCTTTTCGGCGTTGGTGGTATAGGCGCGCTCCAGCCGGTCCAGTTCGGTGTCCAGCTTGTGTCGGAAGTCACGCCAGTTGAAATCCCCGGCAGCGGCCCCCGCCCAGCCATAGCCGCGCATCTCGGCGGCCAGCATTGGCGCGGTCGAGGCAAAGACCATCAGCTTCTTGGGCACGCAACCGCGAATGACACAGGTACCGCCCATGCGGCTTTCCTCGGCCAGAGCCACGCGGGCACCGTATTCGCCCGCCGCGATCCGCGCCGCGCGCACCCCGCCCGAGCCGCCGCCGATGACGAAAAGATCATAGTCGAATGCGCTCACAGCCCGACTTCCCCTTCGCCGGTCAGCAGATCGGCCCCGATACCGTCGGCCCGTTCCAAAGTCACGACCGAACCGTCGGCCTTGCCGATAATGGCCAGCTCGCACATGCCCAGAAACAGGCCGTGTTCCACCACGCCGGGAATCGCCGACAGCGCGCGGGCCAGGGCGGGGGCGTCGGGGATCGCGGCCAGATGCAGATCAAGGATCCAGTTGCCTTCATCGGTCACGCGCGGCTGGTCGCCGTTCATGCGGTGAACGACCTGCGCTTCGCCCAGGCCCAGAGCCTCCAGCGCGCGCAGGATCAGCCTGCGGGTGGTGTCAAAGCCGAATTGCAGCGCCTCGACCGGCAGTGGAAAGGCCCCCAGCCGTTCGACCACCTTGCCGGGATCGGCAATCACGATCATCCGTTCGCTGGCCGCCGCCACGACCTTTTCGCGCAGATGCGCCCCGCCGCCGCCCTTGATCAGATGCAGGTCCGGGTCCACCTCGTCCGCGCCATCGATGGTCAGGTCCAGCCAGCCGATCTGATCCAGACTTTCGATCCGCAGCCCAAGGCCGACCGCCAGATCCGCTGTCGCCTGCGAGGTCGCGGCGCAGCGCAGGTTCAGCCCCTCGGCCCGCACCCGCGCGGCAAGTTCCCGCACCATGATGCTGGCCGTTGACCCGGTGCCAAGACCCAGCTTCATGCCATCCCCGACAAGCGCAACAGCGGCGCGCGCGGCGGCCAGCTTGGCGGGATCGGGCTCGGCGGGGTGGGACATCTGTATCTCCTGTCTTGGTCTGGGGGCCTTATAGGCCAAAGGCGCAGCAAGGGCGAGACCATCCGCCGCCCCCTGCGGGGCTTCAGTTGCGTTGCAATGACGCGGGAAGGATCACCGTGAAACGGCTGCCCTGCCCCTTGCGGCTGTCGATGCGCAACCGGCCCCGGTGGCGGCTGACGATATGCTTGACGATGGCCAGCCCCAGCCCGGTGCCGCCCTGTGCGCGCGAGCGGTGGGTATCGATGCGATAGAACCGCTCGGTCAGGCGGGGCAGGTGAATTTCGTCGATGCCATCGCCGAAATCCTCGACATCGACCGCCCAGGCGGCGCTGCGCAGCACGGGCTCATAGGCAACGGGACGCAGGGCGATCCGCATCCGCCCGCCCGCACCGCCATATTTGATCGCGTTCTCGATCAGATTCTGGAATACCTGCACAAGCTGGTCGGTATCGCCAGGCAGCGTCACCGGCTGGTCAAGCCCGTCGCGTTCCAGCACCACACCCGCCACCTCGGCCGCAGGCTGGATCGTGGCCAGCACACCGTTCAGCAGCAGCGGCAGATCGACCGTTGCCAGCGGCCTGCTGCGTTCCTCGGCCTGCACCCGGCTGAGAGACAGCAGATCCTGAATCAGCCGGTTCATGCGGCTGGCCTCGCGCGCCATGATGTCCAGAAACCGGGCGCGGGCCGAGGCGTCATCGCGGGCCGGGCCGCGCAGCGTCTCGACAAAGCCGATCAGCGCGGTCAGCGGGGTTTTCAGTTCATGGCTGACATTGGCGACGAAATCGCGGCGGGTCTGTTCGGCCTCGTCGGCAAGGGAATGGTCCAGCACGGCGACCAATGCGCCATGCCCAAAACCGCGCGGCATCGGCGCGACTGTTACCTCGGTCCTCAGGTCGCGCCCGTCCGCCCCGATCACCGCACGCAGCCGCGCGCCGCCATCCGGCGGAGCAGGCAGCGCGGGATCGACCGCAGGGGCGGGATTGCGGGCGGGGTCCAGAACCCAGTCCAGCGCAGCAACCACGGCGGGGTGGCGCATGATGGTGATAAAAGGCCGGTCGGTCAGGCCGGTGCCGAACATCGCCTCGGCCGGGCGGTTCGCAGCCAGCGTGCGCGCATCGCCATCCACCGCCAGCATCGCGACGGGTACGCCGTTCAGAAACCCGGCCAGCCGGTGCCCTGCGGCACGCCCGGTCATCAGGCCGGGCGCAGGCCGGCGCGGAACCGCGCGGCGTTCCGGCGATAACGTTCCGCCGATTGCAGCAGGCCGGCCCGCGCCGCCTCGTCCAATTGCCGCACCACCTTGCCCGGTGCACCCATGACCAGCGCGCCGGGGGGAATTTCCTTGCCCTCGGCGATCAGCGCGCCTGCCCCGATCAGCGCGCCTGCACCGATCGTTGCGCCGTTCAGGATGGTCGCGCCCATGCCGATCAGCGCGCCATCGCCGATCCGGCAGCCGTGCAGGATGGCGCGGTGGCCGATGGTGCAGTTCCGACCGACAATCAGCGGATAGCCCGGATCAGTGTGAAACACGCTTAAATCCTGCACATTACTGCCCCGGCCGATACGGATTTCCTCGTTATCGCCGCGCAGCACCGCCCCCCACCAGACCGAGCTTTCGGCTTCCAGCACAATGCGGCCCATCAGTTGCGCATCCGGCGCGACCCAGGCCTCTGCGGCGATTTGCGGCACGATCCCGTCCAGTTCCCAGATCACGAGTG
>NZ_JBKEBL010000036.1:0-31084 GCF_047973135.1 Paracoccus sp. (in: a-proteobacteria) | reverse complement strand
CGCGATATGACGGCTATGGGTCCTGCCCGCTGACCGTGGAACGCGGCAAGATCGTCCTGGCCGAGTTTGGCTTTGGCGGCAAGCTGCTGCCCAGTTTCCCGAAATGGCTGGTCGATGGCACGAAACCGACCCGCACCGCGTGGTGGCTGAAGGAACGAATCCTGCCTCCGGTTTATTGGCAGGCCATGCTGCGCGGCCGCGAATGGATGGCCCGGCCCGAGGCCCTGTCGGTGGATGGCTGACCCCGTTTTCCGAAAGGCGTGACGATGAAAACCCGACTGGCCCGCCTGCTGCCGATTCTCGACTGGGGAAGGCGATACGACCGGGGTGCCTTGCAGAACGATCTGATGGCGGCGGTGATCGTCACGATCATGCTGATCCCGCAATCGCTGGCCTATGCGATGCTGGCAGGGTTGCCACCCGAGGCGGGGATCTATGCCTCGATCCTGCCGATCATTCTTTATGCGATGTTCGGCACCTCGCGCGCGCTGGCGGTCGGGCCGGTGGCGGTGGTGTCGTTGATGACAGCGGCGGCGGTGGGGCAGGTGGCACAGGCGGGCACGGCGGGTTATGCGGCGGCGGCGCTGACGCTGGCCTTCCTGTCCGGGCTGTTCCTGCTGGCGCTTGGGGTGTTCCGGCTGGGATTTCTGGCGAATTTCCTGTCCCACCCGGTCATCGCCGGGTTCATCAACGCATCCGGCATCCTGATCGCCACCAGCCAGTTGAAGCATATCCTTGGCGTCAAGGCGTCGGGCGATACGCTGCCCGCGATGCTGGCGGCGCTGGCCGCGCATCTGGGGCAGGTCAATCCCGGCACGCTGCTGATCGGAGCATCGGCGACGGGTTTCCTGTTCTGGGTGCGCAAGGGTCTGAAACCGGCGCTGAAAAAGGCGGGACTTTCGGACGGGCTGGCGACCATCGCCACGCGCGCCGGGCCGGTCGCCGCCGTACTGGTCACAACGCTGCTGACATGGGGCCTTGGGCTGGACCGGCAGGGTGTCAGCGTGGTGGGCAGCGTGCCGCAAAGCCTGCCGCCCTTCAGCATGCCGGATCTGTCCGCCGATCTTGTCAGGGCGCTGCTGGTGCCCGCGATCCTGATTTCCGTCATCGGCTTTGTCGAATCGATCAGCGTCGCGCAGACCCTTGCGGCCAAACGTCGGCAGCGCATCGACCCGGATCAGGAACTGATCGGTCTGGGCATGGCCAATCTGGGCGCGGGCTTTTCGGGCGGCTATCCGGTGACGGGGGGCTTTGCCCGCTCGGTCGTGAATTTCGATGCCGGGGCCGAGACCCCTGCCGCAGGGGCCTTTACCGCCCTGGGGCTGGCCATCGCCGCCGTGGCGCTGACACCGCTGGTCTATTACCTGCCCAATGCAACCCTGGCCGCGACGATCATCGTCGCGGTGCTGTCGCTGGTCGATTTCTCGATCCTGCGCAAGGCATGGGCGTATAACCGCGCCGACTTTGCCGCCGTCGCCGGGACCATTCTGCTGACCCTGCTGTTCGGGGTCGAGACCGGCGTGACCGCGGGTGTCGTGCTGTCGGTGGTGCTGCATCTTTACCACACTTCGCGCCCGCATATCGCCGAGGTCGGGCTGGTCCCCGGCACCCAGCATTTCCGCAATATCCGCCGCCATCAGGTGTTGACCGATCCGGGCCTTCTGACCATGCGCGTCGATGAAAGCCTGTATTTCGCCAACGCGCGTTTCCTTGAGGACAAGGTGCTGGACCGGGTGTCGGGTGATCGCCGGATTCACGATGTCGTGCTGATGTGCCCCGCCGTGAACGCCATCGACCTGTCGGCGCTGGAAACGCTTGAGGCGCTGAACGAAAGGCTGGAAGATATGGGCGTGACGCTTCACCTTTCCGAAGTAAAGGGTCCGGTCATGGACCGTCTGCGCCGCAGCCATCTGTTGCAGCATCTGACCGGACGGGTTTTCCTGTCGCAATGGGATGCCGTCGCGGCGCTGAGCCCCGGCATCTGTCGCGGCGCAACGAAAAATGCCGGGGCGTGACGCCAGGGGATGTAACGGCAAGAGGGCGACTGCCGAGCGGCCTCTTGAACCGCTGTCAAGGGCAGGCTACCCTTGCCACAACTTGATATCGGAGGGCGTATGTGATGGCGCCCAGGCGTCCTGCGGGTGCAGGCGCGTTCCCGAACCAAACGGTAGAGCCGTCAGGCACCCGACACCCCGATGAGGGCCAGCTTTACGCTGCGCTCGATTTGGGGACCAATTCGTGCCGGATGCTGATTGCGCGACCGCGCGGCAATCAGTTTCAGGTCGTGGACAGCTTTTCCAAGCCTGTACAGCTTGGACAGGGGCTGGAGGCTTCGGGGCGGCTGTCCCGCAGTTCGATGGCGCGCACCGTTCACGCCTTGCAGGTTTGCCGACGCAAGCTGGAACAGCATGAGGTCAAGAACATGCGGCTGGTCGCCACCGAGGCCTGCCGCCGCGCCCGCAACAGCCGTGATTTCATGCGCACCGTTCGCCGCGAAACCGGCCTGCCGGTCGAGATTATCGATGCCGAGGAAGAGGCCCGGCTGGCAGTGATCTCTTGCGCGCCGCTGGTCAGCCACAAGACCGAAACCCTGCTGGTCGTCGATATCGGCGGCGGCTCGACCGAGCTGGTCTGGATCGATCTCGCCGGGGTCGAAGAGACCGAGCGCCCCCGCGCGATCATGCGGCTTGGCGGCGGATTTCGCGAGGCGCAGCCGGACGGTGCGCGGGTGGTGGACTGGATCAGCGTGCCTCTGGGCGTGGCGACGCTGCGCGACCAGTTCTCGGATGTCGAAGACGATCAGGGCCGCTTTGCCCTGATGAGCTGGTATTTCGAAGAGATGCTGGCCGATTTCACGCCCTATGCCTATGGCCCGCCCGGCGGGGGGTTTCAGGTCATCGGTACATCGGGTACCGTCACAACAGTTGCTGCCAGCCATCTGGGCCTGCGCCGCTATGATCGGACCAAGGTGGACGGGCTGACCATGACCAGCGGCCAGATCGACAAGGTGATCCATTCCTATCTGCAACTCGGCCCCGAGGGACGGCGCAGTGACCCCCGTATCGGGCGCGAACGCCACGCGCTGATCATGTCGGGCGCGGCGATCCTGCAAACCCTGATGCGCGTCTGGCCGACCAACCGCCTGTCCGTCGCGGATCGCGGCCTGCGAGAGGGGTTGCTTTATGCCCAGATGGTGCGCGATGGGGTGTTGACCCCGGAAGGCATGAACGGAGTGGCGGGATGAGCAAGGCACCGGGCGGCAGCCGCGCCGGCAAGACAAGCGGGCGCGGGCAGCGCGATCTGAAAGTACGGGTCAAGACCGCCAAGGGGCGCAAGCTGTCCAGCAAGCTGTGGCTGGAACGGCAACTGAACGACCCCTATGTCGCACGCGCCAAACGCGAGGGTTATCGCGGGCGGGCGGCCTACAAGATTCTGGAACTGGATGACAAGTACCGCTTTCTGGTGCCGGGCGCGCGCGTCGTCGATCTGGGCTGCGCGCCGGGTGGTTGGTGTCAGGTGGCGGTGGCGCGGGCGAATGCCCTGGGCGAGAAACCGGGCAAGGCGGTGGGGCGCGTCGTCGGCGTCGATCTGCAAGAGGTCGATCCGATCGCCGGAGCCGAGATCCATCAGCTTGATTTCCTGTCCGACGGCGCGGATGCGCGGGTCAAGGATTGGCTGGGCGGGCCCGCCGATGTGGTGATGTCGGATATGGCTGCGGCCTCGTCAGGGCATAAAGGCACCGACCATCTGCGCATCGTCGCGCTGGTCGAGGCGGCGGTGCAACTGGCCTTTGATGTGCTTGAACCGGGGGGCACCTTTGTTGCCAAGGTTCTGGCGGGCGGAGCCGAATCCGGGATGCAGGCGATGCTCAAGCGCAATTTCGCCAGGGTCGCCAATGTGAAACCTCCGGCCAGCCGCAGCGATTCATCCGAGAAATTCGTCGTGGCGACAGGGTTTCGCCGCGCGCCGGATGAGGATGATCAGCGGGGCTGATGATTGCGGAACGCCTCGGGCGGGCGTCCGGTGGCGGCGACACAGGCGCGGGTAAAATGCGCGTGACTGGAATATCCCAGCTCGCAAGCGATCTGCGCCGGGCTGCGCCGGCCCGAGCGCAGCAATTCGACCGCCCGTTCCAGCCGCAGCGAATGGACCAGATCGACGGCGCGGCGACCGCGCGCCATCTGGCAGGCATTGTCCAGAAAAGCGGTCGTTGTGCCCAGTTCCTCGGCCAGATCGGCGATGGTCTGGCCCTGTCCAAGCCGCGTTGCCGCAAGTGCAAGGAACCGGTCCACCATGGGCCGCCCGGTTCCGCAGGGCAGGGGGGCGGCACTGGTCGCGGGGCGGGCGGGTGCAAGCCGTGACAGGCGCAGCCCCAGCACGCCCAGCAACAGGCGCAGTTCGGGGCCGGGCTCGGGGCGGGCGGCCTCGAATGCCAGTTCCTGCAAGGTGGCCAGCAGGGCAGGCGCGGCACCGGCGGCATTACCTGACAACGCATGCCGGGGAAAATCCAGATCGCGCAGCAGAGCGGGCGCGATCAGCAGTGCATAACCCGCCGCATGTTTGCGCGGCAATGCGGCAAAGGCGGTTCCGGCGGGGATATAGCGCACCGCATCGGTCCGCAGCAGATCGTGCCTGCGCGGCAGGTCCAGATGCACCGAACCCGAGGTCACACAGATCAGCGTGTGATCGGCTCGGGTGCGCGGCTGAGGCGGGTTTGCCCGGCTTCCCCAGACAAAACTTTCCAGTTTGATCAACCGCAATCCGTTTTGCTGCGGAACCGGGCGCTGCGCGAAGGGCCGGGCGGCAACCGGCAGGGGATCGGTCAGGTTGCGGGGGTGGTTCTGGGGCAGGGTCGCGCCGGATTCGGTGGCGGCGGCGTTGATCTCTTTCCCGTCGGGAATGCCGGCGGCAATGACCCGCGCATCCCGAATATCAGCGGTAAACAGCCGATACGGGTGGGAGAGTGATTTTGATCGTAAAGGACTGACTGAAAACGGAAAACCATTTTTCCAGCCCTTCTGGTCATAACTCAACGCCATGTTCCTGGAAAATCAATCAGAAGATATAGGCAAAGTATCGCCTATATTCCGTGCCTTGGCAATTGTCTGAACGCACCGGGTATTGCAGAAAATTCAGGTTGCGGACCACGGGGTCCAGTCGCGCATCCGGCCGCGGAACCAGTTGCGTTGCGATTTCGCGTATTGGCGGGTTGCGATGATCGCGCGATCTATTGCGAAAGGTAAACTGGTTTCTCCTTTCAGATGAGAAATCAGTTCCGGCGCACCAATAGCGCGCGCCCACTGCCGTGTGCCGTCCCAGACTGGCATCATCGCGCGAACCTCGTCCAGCACGCCATCCGCCATCATCGCCAGGAAGCGCGCGGCGATGCGGTCCGCCAGCCAATCAGGGTCGGCGGCGATCAGCAGGCGCTGACTGTCCTGCGGGGGGATCAGCGGCGGCGGGGTGTCGTCCTGCCAGTCAGACAGGCCGCGCCCGGTGGCGCGAAACACCTCCCATGCGCGCTGGACGCGGGCGGGGTTGCGGGTGTCGATCCGGTTGCGGGTCGGGGCGTCCAACCCCTCAAGCATCAGGGCAAGGCCACCGGGCCGCGACAGCAACGCATCGCCCCCGGCCCGGATTTCGGCGGGAACGGGCGGAATTTCGGCCAGCCCCTGCGTCAGCGCGGTCAGATACAGCCCGGTGCCGCCCACGACGATCAGCCGCCGGTCGGTCAGCGCCCGGACCTCGCGCAGCCAGTCGCCGACCGAATAGCTGCGGTCGGGTGCGATGTGACCATACAGCGCATGTGGCGCCGCCGCCTCGTCGCCGGGCGAGGGGCGGGCGGTCAGAATCCGCCAGCAGGACCAGATTTGCAGCGCGTCGGCATTGACGATCAGCCCGCCCTGCGCCCGCGCCACAGCCAGCGCCAGCGCCGATTTGCCGCAGGCCGTGGGGCCTGCGATCAGCAGATGGCGCGCGGGATCGATGCGCGTCAGGTCGGGGTCGGACATAAGCGGTTCCGGCAGGTTGAATCCTTCGGCCTTTTGCGACATTTTGCGCCGCGACGAAAGCGGCAGGCCCATGCGAAAAGGACAGGACAGGACATGACCGACCAGACGGGCCACGGGCCCACCCAGTACAACCGGGTGATGCTGAAGATTTCCGGCGAGGCGCTGATGGGTGATCAGGGATTTGGCCTGCACCCCCCCACCGTCACCCGCATCGCCAACGAGGTCGAATCGGTCGCGCAGATGGGGGTCGAGGTTTGCATGGTCATCGGCGGCGGCAATATCTTTCGCGGCCTTCAGGGCAGCGCCCAGGGGATGGAACGGACGACTGCCGATTACATGGGCATGCTGGCCACGGTGATGAACGCGCTGGCCATGCAGTCTGCGCTGGAGGCCAAGGGCCTGCATTGCCGCGTGATCAGCGCCATCCGCATGGACGAGGTCTGCGAACCCTATATCCGCCGCCGCGCCATCCGCCATCTGGAAAAGAAGCGGATCGTGATCTTTGCCGCCGGCACCGGCAACCCGTATTTCACGACCGACACCGCCGCCACGCTGCGCGCCTCGGAAATGAACTGCGAAGCGATTTTCAAGGGCACCAAGGTCGATGGGGTCTATGACAAGGATCCGGTCAGGCATCCCGACGCCCAGCGCTATGACAGGGTCAGCTATGACGAGGTGCTGCAAAAGCATCTGGGGGTGATGGACGCTTCGGCCATTGCGCTGGCCCGCGACAACCGTCTGCCGATCATCGTCTTTTCTCTGGACGAGCCGGGTGGCTTTCGCACGATTCTGGAGGGGCGGGGCACCTATACCCGCGTGCATGGCTGACCGGGCCGTGGATGGCCGCAGGCGACACAGCGCCAGATGTGGGGCAAAGCCTTTGCCAAGCCCCGGCATTGGGGTTACAAGCGGGGAAATTAAGTGCGGGGGCAGGCTGCTATGGCAGAGGATATTGAAATCGACATTGACGATCTGGAGCGCCGGATGAAAGGCGCGATGGAAAGTCTGCGGCATGAATTTGCGTCATTGCGCACGGGCCGCGCCTCGGCCTCGATGGTCGAGCCGGTGCAGGTCGATGCCTACGGCCAGATGACCCCGGTCAACCAGCTTGGCACCGTCAATGTCCCCGAGCCGCGCATGGTCACGATCAATGTCTGGGACAAGGGCATGGTCGGCAAGGTCGAAAAGGCGATCCGTGAATCCGGCCTGGGGATCAATCCGCAGACCAACGGCACGATCATCATGCTGCCGATCCCCGAACTGAACGAGGAACGCCGCCGCGAACTGACCAAGGTCGCCGCGCAATATGCCGAAAGCGCGCGTGTCGCGATCCGTAATGTGCGCCGCGACGGCATGGATCAGGTCAAGAAGGGCAAGGCCAATGGCATGCCCGAGGATGACCAGAAATTCTGGGAAGGCGTGGTTCAGGAGCTGACCGACAAGATGATCGGGCAGGTGGACCAGTCGCTTGAAAGCAAGCAAGCTGAAATCATGCAGGTCTGATCACAAGATGGCCGCAGAAACCGCCGAGGCCCTGACGAATGGAGGCGCCGATCAGCGCCCCCGCCACGTTGCGATCATCATGGATGGAAATGGCCGTTGGGCGACGGAACGGGGCTGGCCCCGGCTGGTCGGCCACCGCCGCGGGGCCGAACGGGTCAAGCAGATCGTCCGCGCCTGTCCCGATCTGGGCGTGAACTGGCTGACTGTTTACGCCTTTTCCACCGAAAACTGGAAGCGTTCGACCGAAGAAGTCCTTGGTCTGATGAAGATTTTTCGCCGCTATATCGAACGCGAGGCCGAGGGGATGGCGGCCGAGGGCGTCAGATTGCGCTTTATCGGCGGGCGCGAAATGCTGGACCCGAAATTGCAGGCGCTGATGGCTTCGATCGAGGCGCGGACGGCGGGAAATTCCCGGCTGAACCTGACTGTTGCGATCAACTATGGCGGCCGGGACGAGCTGACCCGCGCGGCGACACGTCTGGGCCAGAAAATCGCCAGCGGCGAGATCGTGAAACCGACCGAAAAGGATCTGGCGGCCTGTCTGGACACGGCGGGCCACCCGGATCCCGATCTTGTGATCCGCACCTCGGGTGAGACTCGGACCTCGAATTTCCTGCCTTGGCAGACTGCTTATTCGGAATACGAGTTCGCCCAGACCCTTTGGCCCGATTTCACGCCTGACCATCTGGCCCGGATCCTTGACCGCTTTGGAATGCGCGACCGCCGCTTTGGGGGCGTATGACGGGCAACGGGCAAGCATCCCGGCCTGCGGGGAAATGGACCGACCTGTCACGCCGCATCGCCTCGACCGTGGTGCTGGTGGGGATCGGCGTGTTGCTGGCGGTAGCTACGGGAATCTGGCTGCGGCTGGGGATGGCGCTGGTCGCGGCGATCACCTTTTGGGAACTGGCCTGCATGACTGGCTGGCGGCACCCTGAAATGCATGCCGGGCTGTTCGGAACATGGCGGCCGCTGGCGCTGGCCGCCATTGCGGGGCTGTCGCAATTCGCGGCGTTGATCAGCTATCATCCGCTGTCATGGCTGCTGCTGCTGGTGCCGATTCTGGCCGGGCTGCCGGGGGCTGCGTCGCGCGACCGCGTGACCTATGCGGCGTTCGGCGCGGCGATCCTGCTGGTCGTCTATGGCCTTGTCGGCTTTCGCGAGGAGGCGGGGCTGGGATTCGTTCTGTGGCTGATGGGTGTGGTCATCATCTCTGACACGGCGGGCTATTTTCTGGGCAGGCTGATCGGCGGGCCGAAATTCTGGCCTTCGCTCAGCCCCAAGAAGACGTGGTCCGGCACGGTTGCGGGCTGGGTTGGCGCAGGACTGCTGGGGCTGGCCCTTTGGCTGACCGGACGCGGCGATGCCACGCTGATCTGGCTTTCACCGCTGGTCTGTTTTGCCGGGCAGATGGGCGATATCGCCGAAAGCTGGCTAAAGCGGCGGGCCGGGGTCAAGGACAGTTCCAACCTCATTCCGGGGCATGGCGGCTTCATGGACCGCTTTGACGCCGTGACCGGTGCCGTGCTGGCAACGATGCTGTTTGGTGCCCTGTTCGTCCTGCCGGTGGTGGTCTAGGCGATGCGGCGCATCTCGATCTTCGGGGCGACCGGTTCGGTCGGGGGGAATTGCGTCGATCTGATCCGTCGCGCGGGCGGGGCCGGGGCCTTTCGTATCGTCGCGCTGACCGGCGGACGCAATATCGCGGCTCTGGCGCAGATGGCGCGCGAATTGCGGGCTGAAATCGCCGTGACCGCCTGTCCCGATCTGCTGGACGATTTGCGCGAGGCGTTGGCGGGCAGCGGGGTCGAGACGGCGGCAGGGCAAGCAGCGCTGGTCGAGGCCGCTGCGCGTCCTGCGGATTGGATTCTGTCGGCGATTGTCGGTTCTGCCGGGCTGGCGCCGGGTCTGACGGCGCTGGCACAGGGCGGTACGCTGGCGCTGGCCAACAAGGAATCGCTGGTTTGCGCCGGTCCGTTGATCCGCGCGCAAGCGGCACACAGCGGGGCGACAATTCTGCCGGTCGATTCTGAACATTCCGCTATTTTTCAGGCGCTTGGCCAGGAAAAACTGGAATCCGTCAAGGATGTGACCATCACTGCGTCCGGGGGGGCGTTCCGCGACTGGCCGCTGGAACGTCTGGCCGCCGCAACCGTCGCCGAGGCATCGACCCACCCGAACTGGGCCATGGGCCAGCGGATCACCATCGACAGCGCGTCGATGTTCAACAAGGCAATGGAAGTCATAGAAACACATGAATTTTTCGGCCTTTCCGAAGGTAAAATCAAGGTTCTGGTTCATCCGGAATCGATCATTCATGCGATGGTAAGTCACGTGGATGGCGGCACGATCGCGCATCTGGGCGCGCCCGACATGCGACACGCCATCGGCTTTGCGCTGAACTGGCCCCAGCGTGCGGCCCTGCCGGTCGCCCCGCTGGATCTGGCAGCACTTGGCAGTCTGACTTTCCGCCAGCCGGATGAGGTCCGCTGGCCCGCTCTGCGCCTTGCGCGCGAGGTAATGGCGGCGGGCGGCATGGCGGGGGCGGTGTTCAACGCGGCCAAGGAACAGGCGCTGGACGACTTTATTTCCGGGCGCACAGGGTTTACGCAGATGGCATCCAAAGTCGAGGCGGCGCTGTCCGCCTTGTCGGGGCAGGCAGGTTTCTGCGATGATCCCCGCGATCTGGATGCCGTCCTGCACTGGGACCGCGCCGCAAGACAGGAGGCCGCTGCATGACCGACCTGATCCCGCAATTTGGCGGAACGCTGTGGACGCTGGCGGCCTTTGTCGTGGCGCTGTCGGTGATCGTGACGGTTCACGAATACGGCCATTACATCATTGGCCGCCTGTCCGGCATCAAGCCCGAGGTGTTCTCGGTCGGGTTCGGGCCGCGGCTTCTTGCCTGGCGCGACCGGCGCGGAACGCTGTGGCAGATCGCGGCGCTGCCTCTGGGCGGCTATGTGCGGTTTCTGGGCGATGCAAATGCCGCCAGCGCCGGGCCGGGCAGGCCGGTCGATCCGGCCCAGCTGCGCCGGACGCTGACCGGCGCGCCGCTTTGGGCGCGGTTCTCGACGCTGCTGGCCGGCCCGGTCTTCAATTTCATCCTGTCGATCCTGATCTTCGGCGGTTTTGCGTTGTTGCAGGGGGTGCCTACCGATCATGTTCAGGTCGGGCGTATCGCCTCTGCACCGCCCGGCGTGGTGAACGAGCTTCGGCCCGGCGATCAGGTTCTGGCCATCGGCGGGCACAAGATCGAAAGCTGGGGCGATATCGGTCGCGCGGCGCAGGATTTGCCGCCTGCGCCGCAGCAGGACTGGCTGGTGCAGCGCGACGGCGTCGAGATGTCGGTCGCGGGGCCTGATCCGATGCCCGCACGGATCAGCGGCGTCGCCCCGCGCAGCGCGGCGGCGGATGCCGGGCTGAGGGGCGGCGATGTGGTTGTCGCGATCGGGGGGCAGCCGATCACCCGCTTTTCCCAGATGCGCGACATGGTCGAGGCCGCCGATGGCAAGCCGCTTGAGATGCAGGTCTGGCGTCAGGACAGCGGCGTTTCGTCCTATGCGCTGATCCCCAAGATGCAGGATCTGCCGGTGGCCGATGGCGGTTTCGAAAAGCGCTGGCTGATCGGTGTCACCGGTGGCGAAAGCTATTTCGAACCCGCGACGCGCCGTGCCGGCCTGCTGGAATCGCTGTGGCTGGGTGTGACCCAGACCTGGGGAATCATCGCCTCGTCGCTGACGGGCATGTGGGCGATGATCACCGGGCAGATCGCAAGCTGCAATCTGGGCGGCGCGATCAGCATCGCCGAAAGCACCGGTCAGGCGGCCAGCGCGGGGGGAGCAGACTTCCTGTGGTGGATTGCGGTCCTGTCGGCGGCTATCGGCTTTCTGAATCTGCTGCCGATCCCGGTTCTGGATGGCGGACATCTGATGTTCTATACGTGGGAGGCCGTGACAGGCCATCCGCCGCCCGACCGGGTGCTGAACGTGCTGACAGCAATCGGGATGGCGGCGGTGCTGACTTTGATGATTTTCGGCCTTACGAACGATCTTTTCTGTCCGTAAGGGCGTTCTGCGCTTTTGACAGCGCGACGGGTTTCGGGCACAAGCTGGAACCCAAAAGAGACAGCGCGTCGGAAAGACGCTGATGCAGGTCATAAAGAGGGGCGGCGATGACACGTAGACTGGGGAAAAGCGCGGTTGCGCTGGTGACGGCACTGACCATCTCGGTGCCTGCGGGGTTGCTGCCGCTGCCGGCTGCGGCATATGTGTTCAACGATGTGCGCATCGAGGGTACGCAACGGATCGAGGCCGCGACGGTGCTGTCCTATGCCAATATCGCGCGCGGGCAAGAGGTTTCGGCGGGCGAACTGAATGACGCGGTGCAGCGCCTTCAGAACTCGGGCCTGTTCGAGACGGTCGAGGTCAACCCGCAAGGCGGCACGCTGGTCATCAAGGTCAGCGAATATCCGACGATCAACCAGATCAGCTTTGAAGGCAATCGCCGCATCAAGGATGAGCAACTGACCGAAATCGTGAAAAGCCAGGCGCGCCGGGTCTATCAGCCCAGCCAGGCGCTGACCGATGCCAGCAATATCGCTCAGGCCTATGCTGCCTCGGGGCGGCTGGCGGCGCGGGTCGATCCCCGGATCATCCGCCGCAGCGACAACCGCGTCGATCTGGTCTTTGAAATCCGCGAGGGCGACCTGACCGAGATCGAGCGCATCGGCTTTACCGGCAACCGTGCCTTTTCGGATCGCCGCTTGCGGCAGGTGCTGCAATCCAAGCAGGCCGGGATCCTGCGCCTGTTCATCAGCCGCGATACGTTCGCACCCGAACGCATTCCGCTGGACGAACAGTTGCTGACCGATTTCTATCGTTCGCGCGGCTATGCGGATTTCAAGGTGCAGGGCATCGCCTCTGAAGTCGCGCGCGAACGTGATGCGTTCTATATCACCTTCAACATCCAGGAAGGCCCGCGTTACCGCTTTGCCGATGTGACGACGATTTCGGAAATTCCGGGCGTGGACGCGGCGGCCTTTGCGGCGCAGAACCGGGTGCGGGCGGGCGAGGTCTATAACCCTGCCGTCATCGACAACACCATCCGCCGGATGGAGACCGTCGCCATCCAGCAGGGTCTGGATTTCGTCAATATCGAACCGCGTGTCACCCGCAATCCTCAGAACCAGACGCTGAACCTGACCTTTGCGTTGACCCGCGGGCCGCGGGTTTTCGTCGAACGGATCGACATCGAGGGCAACACGACGACGCTGGACGAGGTGATCCGCCGACAGTTCACCTCGGTCGAGGGTGATCCCTTCAACCCGCGCGAAATCCGCAATTCGGCTGAACGCATCCGCGCACTTGGCTATTTCGCGGATGCGCAGGTCAATACGCGGCAGGGCACCGGCGAGGATCAGGTGATCGTCGATGTGAATGTCGAGGAACAGCCTACCGGCTCGCTGTCTTTCGGCGCGTCTTATGGCGTCAATGCGGGCATCGGGCTGAACGCATCGCTGACCGAAAGCAATTTTCTGGGACGCGGCCAGACGGTCGGGCTGACGATTTCGACGACCAGCGACGACCGGCAATTGTCGTTCAACTTTGCCGAGCCGTATTTCCTTGGCCGCGACCTGCGCTTTGGTTTCAATGTCTGGTACCAGAAAACCCAGAACTCGAATTCCGATTACGACACCGATTCCGCCGGAATCAGCCCGTCGATCGAGTTTCCGCTGTCGCAGAATGGCAGGGTGGCGCTGCAATACCGTTTTGCCCGCGACAAGCTGAGCGGCCTGAACGACGGCAGTTCTGACATCCTGAAGCGGGAAGAGGGCAGCCGCTACAGCTCGGGTCTGGGCTATGCGTATACATGGGATTCGCGGCGGACCGGGCTTGACCCGCTGACCAGCTACAAGTTCCGCTTCGCACAGGATTTCGCGGGTCTGGGGGGCGACGTGAAAACCGTCACCACCACCGCATCGGCGGGTGTGGAAAGCAACGCCTGGTACGAAGAAGTCACCCTGCGCGCCGAGGTCGAGGCAGGCGCGGTCCATACCTATGGCGATTATTCCAACTGGATCCTCGACCGGTTCCGGGCGGGCAACAAGGTGCGCGGGTTCCACCCCAACGGCATCGGTCCGCGCGACCGCGAGGCCGAGAACGAGGACGGGTTGGGCGGCGACTACTATTGGGCCGCCCGCGCCGAAGCGCAATTCCCGCTGGGTCTGCCGGAAGAATACGGCATCATGGGCGGAGTTTTCGCCGATGTCGGCTCGATCTGGGGGCTTGACGACCGGGTGGGGACGAATGGCGTGCTGGTGGATGACGGCATGCATGTTCGCGCGGCGGTCGGGGCCTCGATCTTCTGGGATACGCCCATCGGTCCGCTGCGCTTCAATTTCTCGCGCGCGATTCGCAAGGAAGATTATGACGAGACGCAGAATTTCGACCTGACCATCTCGACGAATTTCTGATGCGTCGCTGCCTTTCCGCGTTGCTGGTCGCGGCATTCGCGGCATTCGCGGCCTGCCCGGCTGTGGCCCAACAGGCGCAGACGGAGGGCGCGGCTGTTGTTGCCGCCGCGCCGATCCTGACGGTCGATCTGAATCAGCTTTTCGCGCGTTCGGCCTGGGGCACGCGTGCGCAGGCGGAACTGGAAGCCGAGGGCCGCAAGATCGCCGCCGATCACGAACGCATCGCCGCGCAATTATCCGAAGAAGAGGCGCGGCTGACCGAACAGCGCAAGACGCTGGACCCGGCCGATTTTCGCAAGCTGGCCGAGGCATTCGACGTTCGCGCGACCGAAATCCGCCGGGCGCGGGCGCAGGTCGTCGATGACCTGAACGCGCGGGTCGAGGCGGATCGCGCCGCCTTTTATCAGGCTGCGCTGCCGGTGATGGCCGAAGTCATGCGCGAAAGGAATGCGGTCGCGGTGCTTGAGCGCCGGACCGTTTTCGTGTCGCTGGATGCCATCGACATCACCGATGCGCTGATCGAAAGGCTGGACGAGACCATCGGCGAGGGGCCTGCCGAAACGGGCGCGGGGCCTTCGGACACAGCCCCCGCCATTCCGGCACCTGCCGCGCCCGAAGCTCCGGCGAATTAGCCGTCAGCGGCGGCGGTCGCGGCGCGAGCTCATCGGCTGGAAAGCCACGCTGACATGGGTTTCGCAATAGGGCTTGCCGGGCTGACTGGGCAGGCCGCAGAACCAGAACCGGTCCGTTGCCGGGTCGCCGATGGGCCATTTGCACGTCCGCTCGGTCAGTTCCATCAGCGACAACTTGCGCGATTTCTTTTCGATCTCGCGGGCCGTGGCCAGCGTTTCGGGGCTGATTTCATTGGCCGAGGGTTGCGGGGGCAGGGGCTGGCCCGCAGGCACGATCTGACGGCGCGGTGCCGGCGAAAAGGCGGGCTGGGTCGCGGGTTCCTCGGGTGCGGCGGGTTCCGCCCGTGCCTCGACCGGCTCGGCGGCGGGTTGGGGTTTGGTCGCCGCCGGTTTCTTTTCCGGCTTTTTTTCGGCAGCGGGTGCCGTCGTGGCGGCGGCCTGTTCCGGCTCTTCGCTGCGGTTCGACAGGCCCAGACGGTGCACCTTGCCGATCACCGCGTTGCGGGTCACACCGCCCAGTTCCTTGGCGATGGCACTGGCCGACTGACCCTCGCCCCACATACGCTTGAGCGTTTCGACGCGTTCATCCGTCCAGGACATGGTTGCCTTTCCGGGCAAGCCCGACCGGCCGCCCCATCTTGAAACCTGCGATTGACCCCGTCACAAACGGGATGCCGAGATTTAGCCGCTGAGACGCAGAAGTTCAAGGACCGCAAGCATGGACCGATTGACAATGACTGACAGCCCCGCCATGGGCGTGCGCCGCTTTGGCCGGGTAAACTGGCTGGGGCTAAGGACGCTGGCCCGGCGCGAGGTGATGCGTTTCATGGCCGTGTGGCAGCAGACGATATTCGCGCCGCTGATGACGGCGGCGCTGTTCGTGCTGGTCTTTGCGCTGGCACTGGGGCAGGGGCGCGGCGATGTGATGGGCTTGCCCTATCTGCAATTTCTGGGTCCGGGCATTCTGATGATGACGGTGATCCAGAACGCCTTTGCCAATACCTCCAGCTCGATCACCTCGGCCAAGGTGACGGGAAATATCGTCGATACGCTGATGCCGCCCCTGTCTCCGGGCGAGCTGCTGGCCGGTTATCTGTGCGGTTCGGTCGTGCGGGCGGGGCTGGTTGCCGTGGTGATCGGAACCGGCATGGTCTTTGTGACCGGCGCGGGCATCGCGCATCCGCTGGCGGCGCTGGTCTTTGTGCTGCTGGCGGCATTGCTGCTGGGGGGGCTGGGCATTCTGGCCGGGATTCTGGCGCAGAAATTCGACCAGATGGCGGCGATCTCGAATTTCGTGATCACCCCGCTGTCCTTTCTGTCGGGCACCTTCTATTCGGTGCAGGCCCTGCCCGAACCCTTTCGCAGCCTGTCGCACTGGAACCCGATCTTTTATCTGATCGACGGGGCGCGCTATGGCGTCACCGGGGTCAGCGACGCGCCGCCCTTGCGTGGATTGCTGATCTGCGTGCTGGTGGTCGCGGTGGTGCTGTATGTTGCGTGGCGCTGGCTGAAATCGGGATACCGGATGAAAGCGTGATTGCGCGGGCCGCGAAACCGCGCTATGGGAAGGTCATGATCGACCGGACCGCCATATTCGCCCGTCCCCGACGTTGACGCAAAGTCACCGTCCGATCGCGCCTGCCTGTCAAAATCTGTTCTGCCAATCGGGGAATCCGCCATGATTTCGCACGTTCTGCCGACCTATAATCGCGCACCCATCGCCTTTGAGAGGGGCGAGGGGGCCTGGGCCATTGCCACGGACGGCACCCGATATCTGGACCTCGGTGCCGGGATCGCGGTGAATGTGCTGGGTCATGCCAATCCCGATCTGGTCGCGGCGCTGACCGGACAGGCGGGCCGGATCTGGCATGTGTCGAACCTGTACCAGATCCCGGAACAGGAAAGGCTGGCCGATCTGCTGGTCGAACATACCTTTGCCGATACGGCGTTCTTTACCAATTCCGGCACCGAAGCCGCCGAACTGGCGATCAAGATGGCGCGCAAATACTGGCATCATGCCGGGCAGGCGCGGATCGAAATCCTGACATTCGAGGGCGCGTTTCACGGCCGCTCGACCGGGGCGATCGCGGCTGTGGGCAGTGCCAAGATGACCGAGGGGTTTGGCCCGCTGATGCCGGGCTTCCGGCAATTGCCCTGGGGCGATATCGAAGCGCTGAAAGCGGCGATCAGCGACAAGACCGCCGCCGTCATGCTTGAGCCCTTGCAGGGCGAAGGCGGCATCCGCCCGCTGCCCGACGCCGACCTGCGCGAGATTCGCGCGCTTTGCGATCAGACCGGCGCGCTGCTGATCCTGGACGAGGTGCAATGCGGCATGGGCCGGACGGGGCGGCTGTTTGCGCATGAACATGCTGGTATCCGCCCCGACATCATGATGGTCGCCAAGGGCATTGGCGGCGGCTTTCCCCTTGGCGCGGTGCTGGCCACGGAAAAGGCGGCGGCGGGGATGGTTGCCGGGACGCACGGATCCACCTATGGCGGCAATCCGCTGGCCTGTGCGGTTGGCGCGCGGGTCATGGAGATCGTCTCTGACCCGGCCTTTCTGGCCGAGGTGAACCGCAAGGCGGGGCTGTTCCGGCAAAAACTGGAGGGGCTGGTCGCCGCCCATCCCGGCGTTTTCGAAGGGGTGCGCGGGCAGGGGCTGATGCTGGGCCTGAAATGCAAGGCGGTGGCGGGCGATCTGGTCAAGGCGGGCTATGCGCAGCATGTCCTGACCGTGCTGGCTGCTGACAATACTGTGCGTCTGTTGCCGCCCCTGAACATCCCGGATGAGGAGATTGCCGAAGCGGTGGTGCGGCTGGACCACGCGGCGGATAGTCTGGGCGGCTGAGCGCCACGAGAGGGGGCAAGCCTTTGCGACCCCATCGAGGGGTCGCAAAGGCTGGGGGGCCAAGCCCCCCCTTGACCTTCGTACCACAACGCGGCTTGCTGGCCCGAAACGCCGAAAGACAAGCAGATGAAACATTTTCTCGATATCCACACCACGGCCAAGGACGATCTGCGGTCGATCATCGATCAGGCGCGGGCCATGAAGACCGCGCGCAACGGGCGACCGCGCGGCTGCCCGGATGACGATCTGCCGCTGGCCGGGCGCATGGTTGCGCTGATCTTTGAAAAACCATCGACCCGCACGCGTGTCAGCTTTGACGTGGGCGTGCGGCAGATGGGCGGGCAGACCATGGTTCTGTCGGGCAGCGAGATGCAGCTTGGCCATGGCGAGACCATCGCCGACACCGCCCGCGTTCTGTCGCGCTATGTCGATCTGATCATGATCCGCACCTTTGAAGAGGCCACTCTGCAAGAAATGGCAGAATATGCCGATGTGCCGGTCATCAACGGGCTGACCAACCGCACCCATCCCTGTCAGATCATGGCCGATGTCATGACCTTCGAGGAACATCGCGGGCCTATTGCCGGGCGCAAGGTGGTCTGGGTGGGCGATGGCAACAATGTCTGCGCCAGCGTCATCCACGGTGCCGGACAGTTCGGATATGATTTCACCTTTACTGGTCCGCAGCCGCTGGACCCGGAACCCGAGGCGCTGGATTTCGCCCGCGCGCAGGGTGTCGGCGTCACCATCGAACGCGACCCGATGAGGGCGGTTTCGGGGGCCGATCTGGTCTTTGCCGATACATGGGTCAGCATGCATGACCCGCAATCCGCGAAAGAGCGCCGCCACAACCAGTTGCGCGGCTATCAGGTGAACGAGGCGCTGATGGCTTGTGCCAAACCCGATTCGTTGTTCATGCATTGCCTGCCCGCCCATCGCGAGGATGAGGTGACAAGTGCCGTCATGGACGGCCCGCATTCGGTGATCTGGGACGAGGCGGAAAACCGCATGCACGCGCAAAAGGCCGTCATGCGCTGGTGCCTTGGCGTCTGATCCCGCGCGCGGGCCGTTCCGCCGCCGCCACCCGTTACCGCCTCTGGTCGCCAACCGGCCCGGACATCGGCGGCATGGGGGAAATGCGCACAAGCCTTTGTCTTGACTTGACGGCGGCGACTGCGCACCATGTATGCACCTATCTTGGTGACAGGCAGAGTGGAGGGTTTCATGAATATCGACCTCACGCGCCGCAGCTTTCTGAGGCTGGCGGGGGCGGGGGTTGCGGCGACTTCGCTGGGGGCGATGGGCTTTGGCGAGGCAGAGGCGGCAGAGGCGGCCCAGGTCCGGGCCTTCAAGCTGGTCGCAACGACGGAAACGCGCAACACCTGTACCTATTGCTCGGTCGCCTGCGGGATCATCATGTATTCCAAGGGCGATCTGAAGGCCGGCGAAAAGGCCGAGCTGATCCATATCGAGGGCGACGCCGACCACCCGACCAATCGCGGCACGCTGTGCCCGAAAGGGGCCGCGCTGAAGAACACCGTCCTCGCGCCGACGCGTCTGACCCAACCGCGCTATCGCGCCGCCGGCGCGACCGAGTTTCAGGACGTCACCTGGGACGAGGCGCTGGACCGGATCGCCCGCGCGATCAAGGACGACCGCGACGCCAATCTGGTCACGACCGACAAGGACGGCGTCGAGGTGAACCGCTGGACCACGGCGGGTTTTCTTGCCGCATCGGCCACGACGAACGAAACCGCATGGACCACCTACAAGGTCGTGCGGTCGATGGGGATCGTCGGTTTCGACAATCAGGCGCGCGTTTGACACGGACCCACGGTGGCCAGTCTGGCCCCAACGTTCGGTCGCGGCGCAATGACGAATGCTTGGACTGACATCAAGAATACCGACCTTGTGATCATCATGGGCGGCAACGCCGCCGAGGCCCATCCCTGCGGCTTCAAATGGGTGACAGAGGCCAAGGCCCGGCGCGGCGCAAAGCTGATCGTGGTTGATCCGCGGTTCAACCGCACGGCGGCGGTTTCGGATTTCTATGCGCCGATCCGACCGGGCAGCGACATCGCCTTCCTGATGGGCGCGATCCGCTGGATGATCGAGAACGACAAGGTGCAGTGGGAATATGTCCGCAACTACACCAATGCCGCCTTCCTGGTGAAGGACGGCTTTGGCTGGTCGGACGGCATGTTCAACGGCTATGACGCGGAAACGCGGTCTTATGACATGGCGGAATGGGACTACAAGATCGGCGAGGACGGCTTTGCCGAGATCGACCCGTCCCTGACCGACCCGCGTTGCGTGTGGAACCTGCTCAAGGCGCATGTCGATGTCTACACGCCCGAGATGGTCGAACGGATCTGCGGCACGCCGAAGGACAAGTTCCTGAAAATCTGCGAGATGATCGGCGAATGCAGCGCGCCCGACAAGGTCATGACCTCGATGTACGCGCTTGGCTGGACGCAGCATTCCAAGGGTAGCCAGAACATCCGCGGTATGGCGATGTTGCAGTTGATCCTTGGCAATATCGGGATGCGGGGCGGCGGAATGAACGCGCTGCGCGGCCATTCCAACATTCAGGGTCTGACCGATCTGGGGCTGATGTCGAATTTGATCCCCGGCTATTTGACCATCCCGACGACGAAGGAACCCGATTACGCGACCTATATCTCGACCCGCGATTACAAGCCGCTGCGTCCGAACCAGACGAGTTACTGGCAGAATTACAACAAGTTCTTCGTCAGCTTCATGAAGGCGATGTGGGGCGATGCGGCTACGGCGCAGAATGACTGGGCCTATCGCTATCTGCCCAAGCTGGACGTGCCGACCTATGATGTCTTGCGCATGTTCGACATGATGGCCAAGGGCGAGGTGAACCTGTATTTCTGTCAGGGCTTCAACCCGCTTCTGGCCTTTCCGAACCGCGCCAAGCTGACCGAGGCGCTGTCGAAGCTGAAACTGCTGGTCGTCATGGACCCGCTGGAGACCGAGACCGCGCAATTCTGGAAGAACCACGGCGAATATAACGAGGTGGACAGCGCCAGTATCCAGACCGAGGTGCTGGAACTGCCGACCACCTGCTTTGCCGAGGACGAGGGCGCGCTGGTCAATTCGGGCCGCTGGCTGCAATGGCACTGGCCGGGGGCGACGCCTCCGGGCGAGGCAAGGCGCGACAACTGGATCATGGCGCAGATCCATCGCCGGGTGCGGGCGCTGTACGAAAAGGAAGGCGGCGCCTTCCCCGACCCGATCCTGAACCTGACCTGGGATTATGCCGATCCCGACGAGCCGACGGCCGAGGAACTTGCGCGCGAGATGAACGGTCGCGCGCTGGCGCCGGTCTATGATCCCAAGGATCCGACCAAGGTTGTGACCGAACAGGGCAAGCAATTGCTGAACTTCACGCAATTGCGCGACGACGGCTCGACCATGTGCGGCTGCTGGATCTTTTCGGGCTGCTGGAACGAAGAGGGCAACAACATGGCACGGCGGGACAACAGCGATCCCGACGATGCCGGCATGTTCCTGAACTGGTCCTTTGCCTGGCCGCTGAACCGGCGGATCCTGTATAATCGCGCCTCGGCCGACATGCAGGGCAACCCTTGGGATCCCGATCGCAGGCTGATCGCCTGGAACGGCGAGAAATGGGAAGGTTATGACGTGCCCGATATCGGCGTCACGTCCAAACCCGACGAGGTCATGCCCTTCATCATGAACCCCGAAGGCTCATCGCGGCTGTTCACCCGCAAGATGATGCGGGATGGGCCGTTCCCGACGCATATGGAGCCGTTCGAAAGCCCCATCGCCAATGCGCTGAACCCCGAGATGCGGGGCAATCCGGCGGCGCGGATATTCGACAACGATCTGGCCGATCTGGGCGACAGTTCCGAATATCCCTATGTCGGCACGTCCTATCGGCTGACCGAGCATTTCCATTACTGGACCAAGCACAACCCGGTGAATGCCGCGTTGCAGCCCCAGAACTTCGTCGAAATCAGCGAGGAACTGGCCGCGGAAAAGGGCATCCGCAACGGTGGCCGGGTGCGCGTCTGGGGCAAAAGGGGCGAGATCTGGGCCAAGGCCGTGGTGACGAAGCGCATCCGGCCGCTGACCTGCGACGGCAAAAGCGTCCATGTCGTCGGCATTCCGCTGCACTGGGGCTTTACCGGCGCGGCGAAAAAGGGCTGGGGGCCGAACACGCTGACCCCCTTCGTGGGTGACGCGAATATCCAGACGCCGGAATACAAGGCGTTTCTGGTCAATATCGAACCCGCAGCAGAGGAGCCGGTGGCATGACCGAGACAGCCCCTCAACCGACAACGGCGCTGGCCAATCCCCCGGTTCAGCCGCTGGATCTGAACCTTCTGCCGGGCGATGTCGTCCGCGCCTCGGCCACCCCCGACCTGCCCGCGCCCTCGCGGCAGCTCGATAAGGTGGCCAAGCTGGTCGATATTTCCAAATGCATCGGCTGCAAGGCCTGCCAGTCGGCCTGCGTGGAATGGAACGACACCCATCCCGAGATCGGCAGCAATGTCGGCAATTATGAAAACCCGCACGACCTGACGCCCGAAATGTTCACCCTGATGCGTTTCGACGAATGGGTAAACCCGGCGACCAACGATCTGGAATGGCTGATCCGCAAGGATGGCTGCATGCATTGCGAGGATCCGGGCTGTCTCAAGGCCTGCCCGGCCCCTGGCGCGATCGTGCAGTATTCCAACGGCATCGTCGATTTCATCCACGAGAACTGCATCGGTTGCGGCTATTGCGTGACCGGCTGCCCCTTTGACATTCCGCGCATCAGTCAGGTCGATCACAAAAGCTATAAATGTACGCTGTGTTCGGATCGGGTGGCGGTGGGGCAGGGGCCGGCCTGCGCCAAGGCCTGCCCGACCGAGGCGATCACCTTCGGCACCAAGGAAAGCCGCATCGCCCATGCGAATGAGCGGATCGAGGATCTGAAATCGCGTGGCTATCAGAATGCGGGATTGTACGATCCGCAGGGCGTGGGGGGCACGCATGTGATGT
The DNA here is from genome assembly GCF_047973135.1 of Paracoccus sp. (in: a-proteobacteria). Taxonomy (GTDB): domain Bacteria; phylum Pseudomonadota; class Alphaproteobacteria; order Rhodobacterales; family Rhodobacteraceae; genus Paracoccus. The sequence continues at coordinate 8,575 of NZ_JBKEBL010000036.1, read as the reverse complement.
ATGTGCTGCCCCATGCCGATCAGCCCTCGCTTTACAGCAAGCTGCCCGACGATCCGCGCATCTCGCCTGTGGTCGAAGGCTGGAAGGGCGCGACCAAGACCGCCGGCATGGCGGCGATGGGTGTGGCGGCGGCGGGGGCGCTGCTGATGGGGCTGTTCTCGCGCGGAAATCGCGTCTCGAAGGACGAAGAAACCGCAGCCGAGCGGCTGGTCGATGACGACCGGAAAGGGGCATGACCGTGAAACCGCGTTACTCGGAAACCGCCGATCACATCGAAAGCACCGAGCCGGTGCTGGTCAGCCGCTATCGTGGCGTCACCCGGTTGAACCACTGGGTGACGGCGATTTCGCTGATCCTGCTGGCGCTGTCGGGCCTGGCCTTCTTTTCGCCGCATCTGTATTTCCTGACCGGGCTGTTCGGCGGCGGACAGACGGCGCGCTGGCTGCACCCGATCCTGGGGGTGGTGCTGTTCTTCAGCTTCCTGCTGCTGTTCCTGCAAATGTGGCGGCTGAACCTGCCCCGCCCCGAGGACAGTACCTGGGTCGCCCATATCGGCGATGTCGTCACCGGGCATGAGGAACGGCTGCCTGAACTGGGCAAATACAATGCCGGGCAAAAGCTGGTTTTCTGGGCGATGACGGTGCTGATCGTGGTGCTGATCGCGTCCGGCGTGATGATCTGGCAGCAATATTTCCCCGATCTGGTCAGTATCCCCGTCCGGCGCATCGCCACTCTGGTGCATTCGCTTGCGGCGGTGGGGATCATTCTGGTCTTTATCCTGCATGTCTATGCGGCCTTCTGGGTGCGCGGCACGATCCGGGCGATGACGCGGGGCAGCGTCACCGGCGGATGGGCCTGGCGGCATCACCGTAAATGGCTGCGAGAGGTGGCTGGACGTCGGGACAGCCCTCCGGCAAAGTAACGTCGTAACGATCAAGCCCGGTGGCCGGTCCGGTCCGGAGGAGTCATGACCACAGAACTGCAACCCGACCCCTCGGTCATTGGTGGCGTCCCCAGGGCACCGCTGGCGTTCCTGCCCGATCCCGACCACCTGTTCGCAACCCGCGCAAGGCGTTTCGCCTTTCTGGCCGAAAACGGGCACCGGCTGGCCCCCTATCTGTCCTTTCTGGCGGAACTGACGCAGGTGCAGGCGCGGCTGGCGGGTGAATTGCCCGCCTTGCAACCGGTCCCGCCCGCCCGGATCGAACTGGCGCGCGAAAACCGGATGCCGCCCGTCAATCGGGCGGAACTGGCCACGGACGCGGCGTTGCATGACACGCTGACCCGGCTATGCGATGCTGCGCGGGCGTTGACCATGCCCGAACCTGCGCGGCTGGCCCTGAATGCCCTGCGCGCCGCCGATCTGGCCGACCGTCACTGGTTGCTGGAGAATGTCCTTTCCGACCGCATCCCCGAGGACAGCGCTGCCCCGCATCTGTTCACCGCCGCTGCCGTGCAGGTGCATCTGGCGCGGCTGGCGGGGGCGCTGGATGCCGCCCGGCTGGTGCCGGTCCGCACCGGCATCTGCCCGGCCTGCGGCGGACGGCCCGTCAGTTCCACGGTGATGGGCGCGCAAGGGGTCGAAAATGTCCGCTATGCCACCTGCGCCTGCTGCGCGACCCGGTGGAACGAGGTGCGGATCAAGTGCCTGTGCTGCGGTTCGACCAAGGGGATCAGTTATCGCTCGGTCGAGACGGACGATGCCGTGATCAAGGCCGAGACCTGCACCGAATGCGATTCATGGGTCAAGATCCTCTACCAGGTTCGCAATCACAGTCTGGATCCCGTGGCCGATGACGTGGCCAGTCTGGGACTGGACATGATGATGCGGGACACCCGGTTCCGCCGGGGCGGGGTGAATGCTTATCTGGCGGGTTATTGATGCCGGGCTTTCGCGCCCTTCCCTCGGTCGATCAGGTGCTGCAATCCGGAACGGGACAGGTGCTGATCGGTACGCATGGCCGGGCCATGGTGACGGCAGCAGCGCGCGCCCGGCTTGAGGCCGCGCGCGCAGCAATCCGCGAGGGGGCTGATGGCAGGTCCGAGGCCGCGCGACTGCCCGATCTGCTGGCCTCTGATCTTGCGGCTGCGGCGCGGTCCGGTCTGCGCCCGGTGCTGAACCTGACCGGCACGGTGCTGCACACCAATCTGGGTCGCGCCATTCTGGCGCCCGAGGCCATCAGCGCCGCCGCATCCGCCATGGCCGCGCCTCTGCCGCTGGAGTTTGACCTTGACGGCGGCGGGCGGGGGCAGCGTGACGACCATCTGCGCGGGCTGTTATGCGACCTGACCGGGGCCGAGGACGCCACCGTGGTCAACAACAATGCCGCCGCTGTGCTGATCGCGCTGAACACGATGGGGCAGGGGCGTGATGCCATCGTCTCGCGCGGGGAATTGATCGAGATCGGCGGTGCGTTTCGCATGCCCGACATCATGGCGCGGGCGGGCGTGCGGCTGGTCGAGGTGGGCACCACCAACCGCACCCATCCGCGCGATTATCAGCAGGCGCTGACCCCCGACACGGGGCTGATCCTCAAGGTTCACACCTCGAACTACCGGATCGAGGGCTTTACCGCGCAGGTCTCGGCGCCTCTTCTTGCCGGGATCGCCCGGACTGCCGGGGTGCCGCTGCTGAACGATCTGGGCGCAGGCTCGCTGGTCGATCTGTCGGCCTATGGGCTGCGGCGTGAACCCACCGTCTCTGAGGCGGTGGCCGAGGGTGCCGATCTGGTCACGTTTTCGGGGGACAAGCTGCTGGGCGGGCCGCAGGCGGGGTTCATTGCCGGGCGGCGCGACCTGATCGCGGCGATCAACCGCAATCCGCTGAAACGTGCCCTGCGGTTGGACAAGATCCGCATCGCCGCGTTGGAGGCGACGTTGCGCCTCTATCGCGACCCCGACCGGCTGGCCGAACGCCTGCCCACGCTGCGCCACCTGTCGCGCCCGCAGGCCGACATCGCCGCGCAGGCCGGACGCCTTGCGCCGCAGGTGTCGGTGCTGCTGGCCCCCTTTGGCTTTGCCGCCGCCCCCTGCGATTGCGCCAGTCAGATCGGATCGGGCGCGCTGCCGGTGGACACCATTCCGTCAGCGGGGTTGCGGCTGACCGGTGCGGGGGGCGATGCGCCCGAGCGGCTGTCGGCGCGGCTTCGCGCGCTGCCCCGTCCGGTGATCGGCCATATCCGCGACGGCGCGCTGATGCTGGACCTGCGCTGCCTCGATGACGACGCGGCGCTGCTGACGGCGCTGGAGGCGTTATGATCGTTGGCACGGCGGGGCATATCGACCATGGCAAGACCGCGTTGGTCAAGGCGCTGACCGGCACCGATGCCGACCGTCTGGCCGAGGAAAAGGCGCGCGGCATCACCATTGATCTGGGCTTTGCCTATGCCGATCTGGGTGGCGGTGCGATGACCGGTTTTGTCGATGTTCCGGGGCATGAACGGCTGATCCACACCATGTTGGCCGGAGCAGGCGGGATCGACATGGCGCTGTTGGTGGTGGCTGCCGATGACGGCGTGATGCCACAGACGCGCGAACATCTGGCGATCCTCGATCTTCTGGGCATCTCGCGCGGGATCGTGGCGCTGACCAAGGCCGATCTGGCGGATGGCGCGCGCCGCGAGGCGGTCGTCGCGGGCATCCGGGCGGCGCTGGCGGGTACGGGGCTGGCCGATGCGCCGGTGCTGCCGGTCTCGTCTCTGACGGGCGAGGGGATCGGGGCGCTGCGCGCCGCGCTGGCCGCGACCGAGGCCGCCACCGCCGCGCGTCAGGCGCGGGGGCCGCTGCGGCTGACCGTGGATCGCAGCTTTACCCTTTCCGGGGCGGGAACGGTGGTGACGGGAACCATCGTCGCGGGCCGGGTAGGGTTGGGCGATCAGGTGGTTGTCAGCCCTTCGGGCCTGCCCGCCCGCGTTCGCGGCATCCATGCCCAGAACCGCCCCGCGACCGAAGGGGTGACGGGGCAGCGTTGCGCGCTGAACCTTGCGGGGGATGGTGTTGCCAAGGATGCGATCCATCGCGGCGATGTCGTGTTGTCGCCCGCGCTGCATGCGCCGACCGACCGGATCGACGCCATGCTGAGGGTTCTGCCCTCGCAGCCGAAACCGGTGGATACGTGGTTTCCCGCGCGGCTGCACAGCCATGCCGCCGAGGCCGGCGCGCGGATCGTGCCGCTGGCCGGTCCCATCGCTCCCGGCAGCAGCGGTCCGGTTCAGATCGTGCTGGACCGTCCCCTTGCCGCCGCCATTGGCGACCGCTTTATCCTGCGCGACGTCTCGGCCAGCAGGACCATTGGCGGCGGCGTTTTCCTGGACCTGCGCCCACCCGCGCGCAAGCGCCGCACCCCCGAGCGGCTGGCCCTGATCGAGGCCGCGCGTCAGACGGAACCTGCCGATGCGCTGGCCGCGATGCTGGCCGTTGCGCCGGTGGATATGGGCGTCTTTGCCCGCGACCGCAGCCTGTCTCCCGATGCCGCAGCCGACGCCGCCGGGCAGGCCCGAGCGGCGCTGGCAGGCAATCTGGCCCTGTCGTCCGAGCGGCTTGACCTGCTGCGCCACGGGCTTGCCGCGACCCTGACCGCCTTTCACGAGGCCAATCCCGACCTGTCGGGACTGGGCCGAGAAAAGCTGCGCCTGTCGCTGAGCCCGCGCCTTCCCAAGCCGTCCTTTCTGGCATTTCTGGCGGACGAGGCTGCGGCAGGCCGAATCGTCCCGGACGGTGCTTTCATCCGCCTGCCGGGCCATGAGGTCCGTCTGTCGTCTGCGGACGAGGCGCTGTGGACCCGCATTCTGCCCGCCCTGACTGGCGAAACCCGGTTCCGTCCCCCGCGTGTGCGCGATTTCGCCAGCGCGTTCGGCCTTGATGAAACCGAAATTCGCCGGGTGCTGAAACTGACGCAAAAGCTGGGCCGGTGCGACCAGATCGCCCGCGACCATTTCTTCGCGCGCGAGGTTACTGCCGAGATGGTGGTGATCCTCGGCGATGTGGCGGCGGCCAGCCCTGACGGCTGGTTCACCGCCCCCGCCTTTCGCGACCGCGTCCGGAACGGCCGCAAGGTCGCCATAGAAATCCTTGACTTTTTCGACCGTCTCGGCGTGACCTTGCGCCGGGGCGATTTGCGCCGCATCAATCCGCACAGGCTGGATCTGTTCGGCGCATCTGGAAGGGAATCGTCCCCGGTGGGGCGGCCGGACTTCAAATCCGGTTGGGGCAGCGAGCCTGTCCCGGGTGGGTTCGACTCCCATTCCCTTCCGCCAGATTCGCGCGGCACAATATAGCGTATGCGCATATAAAGTCCCGGTTTTCGCATTTGACTTGAGGCTGGCCGGGCGCGCTATGCTTGGGACCGGCAGCATATCCTGTGTCAGCGGGCTAGGCGCGGCAACCCGCCCGCCGCCGGAATCTGTCAAAAGGGGGGAAATCATGAGCGATGAATTCGAGACGCTGCACTATGACATTGGCGGCGTGGAAACCGTGATCAAGGCCATTGGCCGGGGCAAGCCGGTGCTGTTCCTGCACGGGGCGGCCACATTGGAGGGGTTCGGCTTTGCCAGCGGGCTGGCCGACCGTTTCCGGATCTATTGTCCCAGCCATCCGGGGATGGGCCATTCGGGCGATGCGCCGCATATTTCGGGCATGGCGGATCTGATCGTGCATTACCTGAACCTTCTGGATGCGATGGCTTTGCCCGAAAAGCCGCATCTGATGGGCTTTTCCATGGGCGGCTGGATGGCGACCGAGCTTGCCGCCGTCGCGCGCGAGGCTTTTGACCGCGTGGTTCTGATCGCGCCCGCCGGGCTGAACGATCCCGCCCATCCGGCGACCGATCTGGCCGGCGTCGCACCGCAGGATCTGCCCGGCTATCTGGCCGATGACGTCGCGGTGGCACTGCGCTTTTTCCCCGACGGATCGGATGCCGCCTTCGCCGAACGGTTCGGCGCGGACCGGGCGCGCGAGGGGCAGGCGGTCGGCAGGCTTTGCGCGCCTTTCGGCATGGGCCATCCCAACCTGCGCCGCATGATCGCGCGGATCACCAACCCCGCGCTTGTCGTCTGGGGCAGCAGGGACCGTCTGTTGCCCGCAAGCCAATTGCCCGTCTGGGTGGCCGCCTTGCCGGATGGCCGGGCGCTGTCGGTCGAGGGGGCCGGTCATCTGGTATTGCAGGAACGCCCGCAGATTCTGACCGGGATTGGCGACTTTCTGGTCGCCTGACAGTTGAGGAGGAAAGATCATGAACAGGCACAGCAATCCGTCCTATTGGGGCGACAGCGTGGACTACAGGGAAGTTCTGGCCAAAATCGCCGAAATTGGCCCGTCACTGGAGGCGAATGCCGCCAATGACGACAAGGCCGGTGAACTGACCCCCGCGACATTCGAGGCCCTGAAACCCCTTCGTTTCTCGCATCTGCTGGCGACCGAACAGCTTGGCGGCGCGCAGATGCGCCCGACCGAGGTGCTGCAACTGATCGAGGCCGTGACCTGGTGGTCGGGCTCGGCGGGATGGGTGTCGATGGTGCATTGCTGCATCGGCGCGATGTCGGCGGCCTTTCTGCCCGACAGTGCGGTCAGCCGCCTGTTCGGGCCGGATACCGATAACCGCTTTGCCGGGCAGGGGGCCCCTCTGGGGATGCTGAAGAAGGTCGAGGGTGGATACAGGCTGAGCGGCAGGTGGAGCTATGGGTCCGGCTTCAGCTATGCCACCTGGTCGCATTCGGCCTGTTTCGTCGATGACGGCAAGGGCAAGCCCGCCACGGATGACAAGGGCGAGGTCATCGTCATGTGCGCCCATGCGCCCATCGAACAGCACGAACAGCTTGGCAACTGGGATGTGATGGGGCTGAAAGGCACCGGATCCATCGACTATTCGGCCGAGGATGTCTTTATTCCCGACGATCTGGTCTTTCCGATCCTGACAGCACCGCCCCAACGCCTGCAAGAGCTGTTCAGTCTGGGCATCGTCGGGCTGGCCTCGGTCGGGCATACCGGCTGGGCGATGGGGGCGGGTCGCCGGATGCTGGACGAAATCGCGGCCTTCGCCCGCAGCAAGTCAGGCCGCGCCGGGATGCTGGGGGAAAGTGAAAAGTTCTGGCATGATTATGGCCGCGCCGAGGCCTCTTATCGTGCTGCCCGCGCTTTTTGCATGGAGGTCTGGGGCGATATCGAGGCCACCGCCGAACAGGGTCGGCAGATGACGACGCGCCATGTCAGCCTTGTCCATCTTGCCAAATCGCAGATTCACGAGGCCGGGGTCGATCTGTGCAACTTTGCCTATCGCGCGGCGGGCGGGGCGGGGCTGCGTGCCGGGGTCATCCAGCGGACATTCCGCGACATGATGGTCGCGGCCAATCATTTCACCATCGCGCCCTCGATCGTGACTTCGGCCGGTCGCGAAATCGGAGGGCTATGGTCTGATCGCACCTGGCAGTTCTATGATCTGATAGAAAAGTGAACGTCACGATCCGGGCAGGCCGCATTCCGCCCGCCCGGACCCCAGAGCCAGAGCGAGATCCATGAACGACACCAGTTCCGTTTCCGACGCCTTCCGCGAGGCTTTCCGCTGTCACCCGGCAGGCGTTGCCGTGATCACCGCCGATCCGGGCGAAGGCCCCGTCGCGATGACGGTGTCGTCGCTGATCTCGGTCAGCAGCGCACCGCCCACGGTCGCCTTCTCGCTCTCGTCGCATTCCGGTCCGACGCCGGCGGTGCTGGCCTCGGAAACGGTGGTGATCCATCTGCTGCGCTATCCGGATCTGGAACTGGCGCGACTGGGGGCCACGCCGGGCGCCGACCGCTTCGGGCCGGGTGTCGAATGGGAACGGATGCCGACCGGAGAGCCGCGCTATACCCGCGTTGCGACATGGTTCCGCGCCCGCATCTCGGGGAGGCTGCCGGTCGAAGGCGCGACGCTGGTTGCGGCCGAATTGCTGCAAGGCGAAACGGCGGAAGGATCGAAAGCGCCCGAACTGGAATCGCTGGTCTATATGGACCGCCGCTGGCACCGCCTGCGCGAGGGTCGCGACGGCGTGGCCAGCATCATGTCGCTGGACGTCGAATCCCGCGACCTGTTCCGTTAGAATCATACGCGATCATGTTGATCCGTATCCTGCGTAGCGGATGTCATTCGCGCATTCGTCCTATACCCGGAGTCCCTGAAGATCCGAGATTTGATGGGTTGACGCCGATATGTGCGCCGATTCATGTAAGGTCATGATCCGGTCTGGTTTTCTCCCCCCTTCAGAGCGTCACGAGCTTGAGGCTTGCGTGCGTCGTCAGCGCGAGGATCATGGCGTTGCGCGTCGTGCCAATGCGATCCTGTTGCTGGATGACGGGAAGTCGTGCCAGGCCATTGCCGAGTTTCTCTACCTCGACGACGACACCATTCGCGGCTGGCACAAGACCTATCGTGAGGCTGGCTGGGATGCGCTGTCCGTCGATGGCTGGAAGGGCGGTCAGGCCCGAATGACATCTGCGCAGGAAACCGAGCTGTGCGCATGGTTGGATGGTCGCTTCTGCCGCTCTGCGGCCCCGATCATGGCCCATATCGCCGCGCAATATGGGCTGGAGTATTCGCACTCGG
>NZ_JBKEBL010000254.1:0-10920 GCF_047973135.1 Paracoccus sp. (in: a-proteobacteria) | reverse complement strand
CGCCGCAAATGATGCCCTGCCATGGCGCGCGACCGAGGTTCCCGGCCTGCTGGTCGAGGGGATGACCGTTGCCGGTGCCTGAGGACGACCTGGCCTTGCTGAAGGACGCTGCGCTGCGTGCCGGGCAGATTGCACTGGAATACTGGCGCAATGCTCCGCGAAGCTGGGACAAGGGTGACGGTGCCGGTCCCGTGACCGAGGCCGATCTTGCCGTGAACGAGGAATTGCAGGCGATGCTGCGCGCCGCGCGTCCCGACTATGGCTGGCTGTCCGAGGAAAGCGAGGCCGACCCCTCGCGCCTGGATGCCCGGCACTGCTTTATCCTGGACCCGATTGACGGCACCCGCGCCTTTATCGACGGGCAAGAGGGGTTCTCGCATTCGCTGGCCGTGTCGCGGGGCGACCGTGTCGTGGCGGCGGTGGTGCATCTGCCGGTCCGCAAGCTGACCTATACCGCCTTTGCCGACGGCCCGGCGCTGCTGAACGGCAGCCCCATCGCGCCCGCCCCTGCCGATCTTGGGGGCGCAACTGTCCTGACCTATCGCGCCGCGACCGAACCGGGCCATTGGCGCGGCGGCCATGTTCCAGGCTTTCGCCGCGAATTCCGGCCATCATTGGCCTGGCGACTGTGCCGTGCCGCGCAGGGCCGGTTCAATGCCGCTCTTTCTCTGCGCGGGGCCTGGGAATGGGACATCGCCGCTTGCAGCCTGATCGCCGAGCGTGCCGGGGCAAAAGTCTCGGATCGCCACGGACAGAGGATGCGCTTTAACAGCCCGCGCGCGATGGTTGACGGCCTGATCGTCGCCAGCCCCTCGCTGCACGGGCAATTGCTGGCCGCGCTGGCGGAATAGGCCGGGCATTGCCCGTCAGGGCCGACGATCCGGCACGGCAATGAATTTGCCGGGGTTCATCAGCCCTCGGGGATCCAGCGCCCGTTTCAGTGCCATGTTCAGCGCGTTTTCGCTGTCGGATCTGTGCACAGTGATCTTTTCGGCTTTCAGCAGCCCCAGCCCGTGCTCGGCGCTGATGGAACCGGCCATCCGCAGCGCGATCGGGTGGACCAGATCGTTGATCGCGTCCCAATGCGACAGGAATTCCTGCCGCTCCATGCCGTCAGGCTGGGTGAAATTGAAATGCACATTGCCGTCGCCGACATGACCAAAGGCGCACATGTGGATGCCGGGCATATAGGCCGTGACCGCTGCGGTCGCCTTGGCGATGAAATCGGGAAGGCGGCTGACCGGGACCGAGATGTCGTGCTTGATTGAACCGCCCGCGCGCTTCTGCGCTTCGGGGGTGCGTTCGCGCAGGGCCCAGATACGCCGCGCCTGATCCAGCGATGCCGCGACCACCGCATCCGTGATCAGCCCCGTTTCCATCGCCTCGGCCAGAACCGCCTCGGCCAACGGGGCCAGATCCGAATCCGCGCGCGAGGTTGAAAGCTCGATCACGGCGTACCACGGCGCGCGGCCTGCCAGCGGAAAGACCCCGCCCGCATGATCGCAGACGATGCGGCAGGCGAAATCCGACAGCAGTTCGAAAGCCGTGACCTGATCGCCACTGCGCCTGCGCGCCAGCGACAGCAGCGACAGCGCCGCCCCGACCGATGGCAGCGCGCAAAAGGCGGTTCGGGTATCGGCGAGGGCGGGGAACAGCCGCAGGATCGCAGCGGTGATGATCCCGACCGAACCTTCCGAGCCGATGAACAGATGTTTCAGCGCAAAGCCGGAATTGTCCTTGTACAGGGGCCGCATGCCGTTCCAGATCGTGCCATCGGGCAGCGCGACCTCAAGCCCAAGGCACAATTCCCGTGCATTGCCGTATTTCAGCACATTGATCCCGCCCGCATTGGTCGCCAGATTGCCGCCGATGGTGCAGCTTCCCTCGGCCCCAAGCGACAGGGGGAACAGGCAGCCTTGCGCGGCGGCGGCGGCCTGAATATCGGCCAGAATGGCACCCGCCTGAACCGTACAGGTGAAATTGACCGGATCCACCTGGCGAATCGCGTTCATTCGCCGCATCGAGATCAGCACTTCGCCGCTATTGGCCACCGCGCCGCCGACCAGCCCCGTATTGCCTCCCTGAGGCACCATTGGCACGCAAGCCTGATGACACAGCCGCATCGCAACCGCCAGTTCGGCGGTCGAGGCAGGGGCGATGGCCAGCGTGGCACAGCCGCTGTAAAGCCCGCGCTCTTCGGTCAGCAATCTGGCCAGACGGTCCGTGTCGGTGATCACGCTGGCAGCGGGCAGCGCGGCGCGCAGGGCATCGCAAAAGCCGGTGGGCAGGGCAGGTTTCATCCGGTTTCCGTATCGGATTGTGCGGCGCGGGTCAGATCGAACAGCCGCGCGGCGCGCCAGTCGGGCGACAGGGCGGCCAAGCTTTCAGCCCAGGTGATCAGCGCGGGCAGATCCGTGACAAAGCCGGTCAGGCGCAGCACGTCGCGGGTGCGTTCGGTCATCTGCGCGTCGGTCCAGGGGGCCTCGGGGTCGCCCCGGCGATGGGCACGCTGCTCGGCCTTGTCGCCGTCAGGGGCGTGCAGGGTGACGCGCGCCGGCCGTTCGCGGGGAAACCGGGCGGTGAAGGCGGGATCCTCGGCCAGCGTAACCTGTGCCGCGCGGGTATGGATGCGGGTGTCGGCCAGCAGCGCATCGGTCAGGCCCGTCAGGCCGGGGGGGTGCCCGGTCAGGGTTGCCGCGATGCAGAAGGCGGTGGCGAATTTCGCCTGCGCGACGGTCTGCGGATTGCGCATGCTGGCGATGGCCAGCGCGCTTTCGGGCAGGTGGACGGTCACGGGGCAGCCGGACGCCGCAATCCGGGGGTTCCGTTCGGCCAGCAGGGCGGCGCAGTCCAGCGCCGAATGCATCTGTCCGCAGACGGGCCAGCCCTTGACCGTGACGGTGTGGATCATCGCGCGCCCCTGCGGGATCAGCCATGCCGGATCGCGATCCGTCAGGTGCCACGAAGCGCGCATGCCACGCGGCCCCTCCAGTACGCGGGGGGCACCGGGGATGCCAGCCTCGGCCAGCAGCGCCGCGTCAATGCCGTTGCGAATGGCGGCGGCGGCGTGAAAGGCTTTGGCCCCGGCCGCGTTGTCATCCAGAAAGGCCCAGAGCCCCGCCGCCTGCGTACCCGCATGCCCAAACGCCCACAGCGTCCGCCGTGCGTCCAGCCCGATGGCCCGCGCCGCCGCCGCCGCCGCGCCGAACGCGCCTGCCGTCGCGGTAGAGTGGTTGATCCGGTAATGCGCCGCGCCCAGATGGCTGCCGATACGCAGGATCGCCTCGTACCCGCAGACGATGGCGGCGGCGGCGGTTCGGGCGGGCAGGCGGCGCGCCTGCGCCAGCGCCAGAACGGCGGGGATGACGGTGATGCCGGGATGGGTGGTGCTGTCGCGATGGGCGTCGTCAACCTCGTACAGGTGGCTGATGGCGGCGTTCAGCGCGGCGGCAGCGGTCAGGGGCAGAGGCGTTGCCTCGCCGATCACGGAACAGGGGCCAGTCTCGCCGGGCCGGATCATCGCGGCGCGATAGCGGGACCACAGCGGATGCCCGGTGCCCGCGATCAGCGCCGACGCAAGGTCCAGCGCTGTCGTCCGCAGCCGCGACCGCATTGCCGCGTCTGACGGATCGACTGCATAGCCCGCGACGAACCGGGCAAGGGGGGCAAGCTCTGCCTCTGACATATCGCGCGTCACGAGCGCTGAGCCGACTGGCGCATCCGGCCCAGGACAGGAGGCAGGACCAGCGACAGGATCGAAATCAGCAGGATCGCGCCGGAAATGGGCCGGGTAAAGAAGGGCAGCACCGATCCCTGTCCAAAGGACAGCGCAAGGCTAAGCTGTTCTTCGGCCATCGGGCCAAGGATCAGGCCCAGGATCACCGGCAGCACCGGCACCCGCGCGATATGCAGCAGATAACCCAGCAGCCCGAAGCCCAGAAAGCAATAGACGTCGAACATCCGGTTGTTCAGCGCGTAACACCCCACCGTGCACAGCACCAGCAGCACCGGAATCACATATTGGCGCGGCACCGAGATCGCCTTGACCGTCAGTGGTATGAAGAAATGATAGATCACCGTGCAAAACGCGAAGGCCACGAAAAAGGCGATGAACACGATCCAGATGATGTCTCCGTGATCACGGAACAGCAACGGGCCGGGGTCGATGCCGTGCAGCATGAACGCCCCAAGCATCATCAGCGTCGAGGCGTCGCCCGGAATCCCCAACGTCAGCATCGGGATCAGCGCGCCCCCCATCGAGGCGTTGTTTGCGGCCTCGGGGGCGATGACGGCCTCGGGCAGTTCTCCGGTGCCGAATTTTCCGGGTGTGCGGCTGGCCCGCTTGGCTTGCGAATAGGCCACGATATTCGACAGGCCGGGGCCAACGCCGGGCAGGATGCCGATCACGATGCCGATAAAGGATGACCGCAGCAGGTCGATCCAGCGCGACAGAACCTCGCGGATCGTGCCGGTGAAGCTCCGCAGGTCAAAGTCGATCTTCAGGATGGTACCCTTGCGACCGATATCGTCGGAATCTGACAAAAGCTGTGGTATCGCGTAAAGGCCGATCAGTGCGGGCAGTTCATAGAAACCCGCCTGAAACGCGGTGAACCCGAAAGTCAGCCTCGTCTGCCCCGATGCCTCGTCCAGACCGACCAGCGCAAGGCCAAGGCCCAGAAACGCCGCCATAAAGGCCTTGACCGCGCGCCCCTTGGCCGACATGGCCGAGATACAGGTGAAGGTGAACACCACCAGCGCGAAATATTCCCACGGCCCGAAGGACAGCGCTACCCGCGCAAGCAGCGGCGCGATCAGCACCAGCGCAAGGCCGGAAATCGTGCCTCCGATCATCGAGGAATAGACCGCCAGACCCAGGGCCCGCGTCGCCTGCCCCTTTGCCGCCATCGGATAGCCGTCAAGGCAGGTTCCGGCGGATGCGGGCGTTCCCGGAATATTCAGCAGGATCGCCCCCACCAGCCCGCCGGAAATCGCGCCGCAATAGACTCCCATCAGCAGCGGGATGGCAAATTCGATCTCCATCGCATAGGTCAGCGGCACCATCAGCGCGATGGCCATGGTCGAAGTCAGCCCCGGAATCGCCCCGATTACCAACCCTCCGGCGACGCCGCAAAAGATGGCGATCAGCGTCCAGGGCTGAAAGACATGGGACGCGCCGGCAAGCATCAGATCATACATGGATCGGTCCTCAGGGAAGGAAAGCTTCAAGATAGATGACCAGCAGGACATGGATCAGCCCCACCGTGGCCAGCGCGACGACGGCCGCCGTCAGGAACAGCCGCAGGTCGCGCACCGGCGCAAGGATCGCCGTTGTCGCGAAGCAAAAGACAAAGGTGGCGATCAGAAAGCCCGCCGGCTGGATCGTGAACAGATAGACGATGAACAGCGCCAGCAGCACCATGCGCCGCCGCCGGAAGGCATCGGCCCAGACGGCGCGCAGATCGGGCGCGCCCTCGGGCTGGGGGGTGGCCAGCGTGCGAAATGTCTCGATCACGCCGACAAGGATACCGATGCCCAGAACAAGCTGCGGATACAGCTTGGCCGATGTATGGGTCGCTGCCGCAATCTCGCTGAGGCTGGACATCTGCGAGAAGGCGACGATCAGCGCGGCAAGATACAGCGCCGAAAAGATCAGATCGGTGGTGCGCATGGCGGCCCCTCTGGGTTGAAGGATGCCGGGCCGGTTGGCCCGGCCCCGCTTATTCGCCTTCCGAGGTCAGGTTGAACCGGGCGGCCAGTTCCTCGATCCGGGCATAGCGTTCGGCCAGAACCGCATCCAGATCGGCCCCCGAGGCGGCAACGACCGTCATGGATTGCTGTGCCAGCTTTTCCTGACAGGCCGGGTCATTGGCCGCCGCCATCCATGCCGTCGCCAATGTGCCGATCACCTCGGGCGGGGTGTCCTTGGGGGCGAAGGTTGTGAAATACATGGCGAAATCGACCGGCGCCCCCTGTTCGGCGGCGGTCATCGCATCGCCAAGGCGCGGATCGCGCGCTTCCGACAGGATCGCAACCGAGGTCAGGTCGCCCGAATCCACATAGGGCGCCGCCGCGCCCACAGCCGTCGGAACCAGCGTCAGATTGCCCTGAATCGCGGCGACGATGCGCGTCTTGTCGCCCGACATGGGGATGGTACGCACATCGTCGATGCTGATCCCCACCTGTTCCAGAAAATCCAGCGCTGCGAAATGCGAAAAGCCGTTCAGCGCAGTACCGATGGTGTATCCGCCGGGATTTTCGGCAACCTTCGCCTTCAGGGTGTCGATGCTGTCGAGGCCGCTTTGCGATCCGGCGAAAATTCCATAATTCATCGCGACCGAAGAGGCGACCGCCGCAAAGGCGGTATAATTGTAATCGCTGCGCCCGGTGGCCAGCCCCATATCCATCCCCTGATGCGACCACAGCAGCTTGTAACCGTCGGGGCGGCTGTCGCGCACCTCGACCTCGGCGATCTTGCCGCGCGCGCCGGTGATGTTCTTGATCAGCACCTTTTCGGGCAGTTGCGCCTCAAGGCACTGGGCAAAGACACGGGCCGACACGTCCGAGCCGCCGCCGGGGCTGAACGGCACGACCAGCTCGATGGGTTTTTCGGGAAATGCCAGCGCGGGCGAGGCTGCGATGGCGGCGATCAGGGCGGCAATGGGGCCGCAGGCGAATTTGGTCATTCCGGTTCTCCTCCCGTTAGGTCTGTTTCGGCGTGTGCGCCGCAGGCGTCAGGCAGACAGCCAGTCCGCGTCCCTTTCCCGCGCGACGACGCGATCAATGCTTTCGCCGATGGCCCCCAGATAGGCATCCGGGGTGGTCAGTCCGGCCACCTGGTCATCGCTGAACATGTCTGAAATCCGGTCATGGGCCCGCAACGCCTCGGCAAAGCCAAGCCCCTGTTCAAGCCCCTTCATCGAGGCCTCGTACAGCCATTCATGCGCGGTGCTCTTGCCGACGCGGGTGCCCAGTTCCAGCATGACCTTTTCCGACAGCAGATAGCCCTGCATCATGTCCAGATTGCGCCGCATATTCGCGGCATCGACGCGCAGCCCCTTCAACAGGGCGCCGGCCTGAAACAGGATGGCGGAACTGACCAGCATCGTCTCGGGGACGGCTTTCCATTCCGATTTCCATGCCACGCCGTCGCGTTCATGTTCCTGCACCATCGCCTCGATCATCATCGACGCCGAATAGCGGACCGAGCGTCCCAGCATCGCCACGTTTTCCGCAGCCGTCGGGTTGCGTTTGTGCGGCATGGTCGATGAACCCAGCTTGCCCTCGGTAAAGCCTTCTTCGACCTCGGCAAATTCGTTGCGCTGCATGTTCGTCAATTCGTTGCCGATCTTGGACAGGGTCGCCGCGACCATGGCCATCAGCGTGCAATATTCGGCAATCCGGTCACGCGAGGGGGCCCAGGAAATATCCGTCGCGCCAAGGCCCAGCCGTTTGGCCACCCTCGCCTCGATCTCGGCGGCGCGGGGGCCATAGCTGGCCTGACTGCCCACCGCCCCGACCAGCATCACCACGAACAACCGGGGCTCGGCCTGTTTCAGCCGTTCTGCGTGACGCGACAGTTCATCCAGCCAGATCGCGCATTTATGGCCAAAGGTGATGGGCAGCGCCTGAACCGAATGGGTGCGGCCAACCATCACCACATCGCGGTTTTCCCGTGCCAGCCGCAGCAATTCGCGGCCGATGACGCCCAGATCGCGCATGACCAGCCGATGCGCGTCCTTCAGTTGCAGGATCAGGCCGGTGTCGATGACATCCTGCGTCGTTGCGCCATAATGGATGTTTTCGGCTGCCTCAGGGCTTAGTCTGTTCTGGACCTGTTTCAGTAGCGGGACCAGGGTGTGCTTGATCCGTCGGGTTTCCTCGGCCACTGCGCCCAGATCGATGTCGGCGATCCTGCAGGCCGCGACGATCTCATCCGCCGCAGCCTGCGGGATGATCCCCATTTCGCCCTGCGTCGCGGCCAGCGCGGCCTCGAAATCCAGCCATTTCTGAAGGCGAACCCGTTCTGAAAACACTTCGCGCATCTCGGGCGTGGACCACAGATGCTGCATGGTCTGCATGTCAAAGACGGATACGTTCATTTTCTGTCTCCTCGTGACAGTGGCGGATTCTTCGCCGCAGACTTACACCACGTCATAACTTACGCGATCTTGTTTTACTCAATGAAATACGTATCATTGAGTAAAACAACAAGCGGCATGGCTGTCAACGTCCTTGCCGCAAGAGAAAGGCGAAACATGACCACGACCAGGCCGCCCTCGGGCGTGTTGGACCGCGGATTGCTGCTGCTGTCGCAATTCTCGATGGAGCGGAAAAAGCTGCAATTGAAAGAGCTTGCGGACCTGTCCGGCCTTGACAAGGCAACCGCGTCGCGGCTGCTGAAGGTGTTGGTGACATGGGGCTATCTGGCGCGGAACCCTGATGGTTCCTATGCGCCTGGCCCGGCCAATCTGCGGCTGGCTTCGATCTTTCGCGCGACCTCGAACACCATCGCGCGAATCGAAGGGCCCATCGCCCGCATCTCGGAAGCTGTCGGGCAGACAACGGCATTTTTCGTCCGCTCGGGCGGCGAACGCATTTGCCTTGCCCGCGACCACGCTTATCAGGATTTCCGCTATTTCATAGAGGTTGGCGGCTCGGTCTCGCTAGAGGAAGGCGGCGCTGCGGCAGAACTGCTGCGTGCCTTTACCGGAGACGAGGGGGAACAGCACGACCGGACACGCGCGCAGGGCTATTACATCTCGCGCGGGGAAAGAAACCGCCATTTTGCTTCGATCGCCCTGCCGGTATTTGAAAGCGACGGGCAATTCCTGGGTGCGCTGGCGATCACCGGGCTGGGCGCGGATCTGGATAACGAATGTTTACTTGGATTCCGGGAAGTCTCGGGGGGCGAGTTGCAGATGGCCGGCTTTCAGATGAAAGGCGTGACATAGATTGACCGCATTTTCCGCCCGGTAGCACCGGTCGGGACCAGACGGTCAGCCGCAGCGCAGGGGGGGAGGGGGGCGCGGGCCGGGCAAAGCCCGACCCGCCCGCTGCCGCCCGGCCGGACGCGCGCATCGCCCCCAGACGGTCTGCAAAGGTGGTATGGTCAGCCCGGCTCAGCCCCGATTTGGCCAACACGGATACAGCTCGTCACCGAGGGGGAAGCGGGGGGTCCGGGGGGCGTAGCGCCCCCGGCCGTCGCGGGACGCAAATCATCCGGCGTTGCCATCACGCTGCCGATGCCCGGTAGTGCACTGCGGCGAACGCTTGGCCCGGTGCGGCTATCCTGTGGCTCAGCCGCTTCAGCATCCGGCGCACGATCCAGCGATGCGCAACACCTACCGGAAGCATGTAGACATGCCCGAACCAGTTATGCACGCAGACAGATGCAGTAACGGTAACATGCCCAGCCCCAGATGAAATACAGATCATGACATCCAGATGGCAATCACGCTCGGTCATGACGAGGCTATTGTCATCAACATGCTCGACAAGGAAAAAGTCGAGGTAATCTCCAGGTTTGACGCTGTCGCGGGCAGCCCCGCTAAAGCCTTTGATCTTCTTCACCCCGAACAGCGAGGAGATCGAATCGCGGATCGTGAACGCGACGCGAAGCACGGGCCGCGGAAACGCCATGGCGGCGTTCCACACCTCCAGCGGCGGCATGTCGCGTGGCAGGCAAATGCCGTCGCTATGGAAATAATCCAGTTCCGCGAGCGGGGCGAGAATCCAGATCGGGCTTTGCGGAAGCGTAATCATGTCGCGTTTTTAGCTGGCAAAGAGGCAGAGTGGAAGCGATTGCTTGGGGCCTTGCGCCGTTAGCAGCCGATGGTGGGGCGGGGTCGTTCGGCATTGAAAGGCAGTGCCGGGCAGGATTTCCGACAACTGGCTGCCGATTTTTGGAGAGTGATCCCCAAAAAAACAGCCTCGCCCAAGCAGGCATTCATGCGCGAAGCCGCGAATATCTGCCTCAGCCGGGGCGGTCGCTGGCCCGGCGATGCGATGCGCCCTGGTTCCGGACGGCCAATCAGGACGACCGATGCCTTGTCGCGGTTCCAGTGGATCAAGCGGTTGCCGGGCAATGCCCTTGTAGATATCGATGTCCTGACGGGGCCGTTCTCAGCGGAGGCTCTGGCGCTTGCGCCGGCGGATGGCGCCCGGCCTGTATTGATCATCGACCAAAGCACGATCACCCGGCCCGAGCGGTAAGAGTTGGTGATTGTCGCGCCCCGCCTGGGCAAACGGGCCATTGCGATTGCGCGGCGCGTCTACAAGGCGCGTGGCTCAATGCGATGCCAGCTAAACCCGCGCTCGCGACGGACCGGACATATGCCAAACGAAGGGGCAGCGAGGCGATGCTCAGTGACTTGAGGTCGGGCGGCTTTGGGTTGACCGAAAGCCAACTGCGCTCGCCCGGCAAGCCGAACCGGTTGATCATGGTCATGGCTATCGCGCTCTGCTGCGCCGTCTCAACCGGACTATGGTCTGCAAAACAGCGCGCCTCTTCAACAAACTAAGAAAAATCAGTGACAGGTCAATGGCTTCACCATTCAATGCTGGTCCGGGAGTACATCAAGCACGATCCAGACGACGCCTCAAAAATCCAAAACCATGGGTAATCTGGCAAAACTGACTCATGGAAGGGTCGTCAGGCTTTGATATCCGCGCCTCCGGCCTGCGCGAACGGTCATTCTTCGGGGTCGTTGGTCTGATGTGCGCCACGTGGGTGGTATAGCTGACGGAAGCCAATTTGATCATCAAATTGGCGCAGCATCAGCGCAAAATCAAATGGTTATAGCCTGACAATATAATCAGAAAAAAATCGTCAAGCTATATGGGTGCCGCTGACGCATTGCCGGAATTGTTGCTGTGACGGCACCGCCGGATGATTTGCGTCCCGCGACGGCCGGGGGCGCT
>NZ_JBKEBL010000117.1:0-7420 GCF_047973135.1 Paracoccus sp. (in: a-proteobacteria) | reverse complement strand
GTGTGCCGGTAAAGCGCGGCGATCAGGACTGGCCGGGGATGGAGGGCAAGGTCTTTTACGTCTGGTTCGACGCGCCCATCGAATATATCGGCGCGACCGCCGAATGGGCCGATGCAAATGGCCGGTCCGATGCCGACTGGCGCGCGTGGTGGCGCACCGACGAAGGCGCGGACGACGTCACCTATACGCAATTCATGGGCAAGGATAACGTGCCCTTCCACACGCTCAGCTTTCCCTGCACGATGATCGGCGCAGCCGAGCCGTGGAAGATGGTCGATTACATCAAGTCCTTCAACTATCTGACCTATGACGGCGGGCAGTTCAGTACCTCTCAGGGGCGCGGCATCTTCATGGATCACGCGCTGGAGATCCTGCCGGCCGATTACTGGCGCTGGTGGCTTTTGTCCCACGCCCCGGAATCGGGCGACAGCGAATTCACATGGGAGAATTTCCAGCAATCCGTGAACAAGGATCTGGCCGATGTTCTGGGCAATTTCGTCAGCCGGATCACCAAGTTCTGCCGGTCCAAATTCGGCGAGACGGTCCCCGAGGGCGGCGCCTACGGCCCCGAGGAAACTGCGCTGATCGAGGCGCTGACCACCCGCATCCGCGCCTATGAGGGGCTGATGCAGGCGATGGAGGTGCGCAAATCGGCAGCCGAACTGCGCGCGATCTGGGTTCTGGGCAACGAATACCTGCAATCGGCGGCGCCTTGGTCGGCCTTCAAGACCGACCCCGACAAGGCCGCGATGCAGGTGCGTCTGGGGCTGAACCTGATCCGCCTTTACGCCGTCCTGTCCGCGCCCTTCATCCCCTTTGCCGCCGATGCAATGCTGGCGGCGATGCGGACCGATACACGCGACTGGCCAGAAGATGTGGCGCAAGCGCTGGCCGTGTTGCCTGCCGGGCACGCATTTGCCGTTCCAGATGTGCTGTTCGCCAAGATCACCGACGATCAGCGCGCCGAATGGGAACAGCGCTTCAAGGGTGTCCGAAGCTGAACCGGACAGTGGACTTTCTTTCCTGTCCGGGCAAAGCTGTCGCCACCCCGAACCGGAGGTTTCCATGACCCACTGTATCCTGATCGGCGCACCCGTCGATGAGGGCCAGCGCCGCCCCGGCTGCCTGATGGGGCCCGCCGCCTATCGTGTGGCCGGCCTGGCGGCGACTCTGCGCGCCCTTGGCCACAGCGTCGAGGATCGCGGCGATGTGACCCCTGCCGTATCGGGCGGGGAAATCTGCGGTAATGGCGCGGTCCACCATCTGCCCGAAACCATCGGCTGGACCCATGCGCTGCGCGAGGCGACGGTCAAGGCCATGTCGGACGGGATGCCGATCACCATGGGAGGCGATCACTCGCTGGCCCTGGGCACGGTCGCGGGGGTGGCTGAACATGCCGCGCGCATCGGTCGGCCGCAATTCGTGATCTGGCTGGATGCGCATAGTGACTTTCACACGCTTGAGACGACCACATCGGGCAATCTGCACGGCACGCCCATGGCCTATGCCAGCGGATTGCCCGGCTTTGCCCCCTTTCCGCCATTTCCCGCACCGATCCCCGGCCAGAATATCTGCATGTTCGGCATCCGCAGCGTCGATCCCGCCGAACATGCCGCCATGCAGGCGACCGAGATAACGGTGAACGACATGCGCGTGCTGGATGAACAAGGCATCGTCGCGCCGCTGCGCGCCTTTCTGGACCGGGTGTGCGCAGCGGGCGGGCTGCTGCATGTCAGTCTGGATGTCGATTTCCTCGACCCTTCGATCGCGCCCGCTGTCGGCACCACTGTTCCCGGCGGCACGACCTTCCGCGAGGCACATCTGGTCATGGAGCTGCTGCATGAATCCGGGCTTGTCACCTCGCTGGATCTGGTCGAACTGAACCCGTTTCTGGACGAACGCGGCCGCACCGCGCGCCTGATGGTCGATCTGGTCGGCAGCCTGATGGGCCGCAAGGTCTTTGACCGCCCCACCCGCAGCTTTGGCTGAGGGTGAAACCAGTGCTTGCGAAACCTGCCGCGCTTCGATAGCCACGTCAGACGGTTGCGGGCGTGGTGGAACGGTAGACACAAGCGACTTAAAATCGCTAGGGCCTGGCCCGTGCGGGTTCGACTCCCGCCGCCCGCACCATCATCAACGCAGGGCATCCGGGCGGCGGATCAGTTCTTCAGCACGATACAGCGCCCGCCCGCCGTGCGCAGCTTGACGCAAAAAGCCAGCGCATCGCGCCGGCTGTCATAGCCGACCTGTGCGGTATAGATCGCCCGCTTCATGCCGCTGACGCGCTGGCGGACATAGCCCACCCTCTTGTCGCCCAGGATCGGCCGCAGGCTGCGGTTCAGGCGGGCGACCTGATGGGACGCACCGGCCCGGCTGGGATGGCTGGCAACGATGACGCCCCAGGGAAAGACACGATCCGGCACGGTAAATTCCCGCAAGTTGCGGTCTCCGGCCAGTTTTTCGCAGGCGGCGCGAAACTCCAGACCGGGATGCAGGGTCAATTGCAGATCCTGTTCCTTCGGAGGATTGTCGCGCCAGCGCAGGGCGCTGAAGCCTGTGATCGATTCAACGTAATCCTGCGTCTCATAGGGCAGCCCGCCCTGCCCTGCTTTGAACCGCGCGGCGCGGTTCTCGCCACCGTTATAGGCGATGGCGGCAAGGCCGATATTGCCGAACATGTCGGTCAGATAGCGCAGATACCAGGCGGCCTTGTGAATCGCCAGCGCCGGGTTCATCGGATCCTCAAGATCGTAAAGATCGGCGGTGCTGGGAATGAATTGCGCGATGCCAAGCGCCCCGGCGGGGCTGACCGCGCCCGGCTCGAACCGGCTTTCCTTCCACAACAGCCGGGCCAGAAAGTTCGGGTCAAGCCGGTTCTGCGCGGCATTCCGTTCGATCAGCTTGCAGACATCGCCGACATAATGTTCCAGCCGCACGCAATCGCGTCCGTCATCGGTGCAGCGAATCTTTTCGTCTTGCCGCGCGGGCGGGTGGCCCTCGGTGGCATCGACGGCAGGACGCGCCTGCA
This sequence comes from Paracoccus sp. (in: a-proteobacteria), assembly GCF_047973135.1. Classification (GTDB taxonomy): domain Bacteria; phylum Pseudomonadota; class Alphaproteobacteria; order Rhodobacterales; family Rhodobacteraceae; genus Paracoccus. Next base: position 4,392 of record NZ_JBKEBL010000117.1, on the reverse strand, counting down.
CATTCCCGCCCGGCGTCAGCAGCGACGCGGCAAGGCACAGCAAAAGGGCAAGGGGTGACAGACAACGGATCATCAGGCAGGGGCGTCAGGACGCCTTGTCCTTCTTTTTCTTCCCGATTTTCTTCTTTTCGGCCTTACGTGCGGCTTTTTCGGCCTGTTTCGCTGCCTGCCGTTCCGCCTTTTTCGCGGCCTTTCTGTCTTCCCTTTCCTTTTGCTTCTGCGCCTTCTTTTCGGCCTTGCGGGTGGCTTTGGCCGCCTCTTTGACGGCGGCTTTCGCCGCCTTGCGGGCGGCCTTGGCCACATCTTTCGCGGTCAGTGCCGGCTCCGACGCCATGGTGACGGACGGCATTTCCACAGTCGCCGACGCTTCCGGCGCAGGCGCAACCAAGGCGGGCGCTGCGGTCGGTGGCACATCGGCTTCGGGGGCGATGGCTTCGGGCGCGGTGGCGACGGGCTTGGCCGGGGCCTTGGCGACACGGCGCGATCCGGTGCGCAGGTCGGTCTTGCGCGCCTCGGCGCTTTTGCGGCCAGCGGGTTTGCGCAGAGACGGGCGCGCGGCCTGCTTGGCGGTTCCGGCCTTTTCCCTGGCGGCGGCAGTCGCGGATTTTGCTGCCGTTCCGGCCTTTGTCTTTGCGACCGAGACCTTGCGGCGGCGGCGCTCTCCGGCGGCGCGGCGACGGGCGGCAGCGATCAGATCGGCGCGGGTCACATTGCCATCCTCGCCCGCAGGGCCAGCCCCCTCTGCCACCTTCGCCAGATCCCCGGCCAGTTTCTCCAGCGCCGCCGCGTCAAGATTTTCGATGCCGGGGCGACGGCTTGCAGTGCAAAGCGCCTGCTCCTCGCCGGACAGAAGTTCATATTCAAGCTTGGCGTAGTTGGGCATAATGACCGTCCAGAGGAAATGCAGCAGAAGGCGGCTACAGATTGCGTGACTGCGGCCGGGTTTTCAATGGCAAAACCCCGGCTCAGGACCGGGGTTCCGCCGATACGACGCGGCGATGGGTCGCACGGATCACCAGCGCGGCACGGCGCTTTCCACCGGAGCTACGCCGTCGGCGGTAATGACTGTGGTGGTCGGCACGCCCCTGATGCTGTGATAATTCGACATGGTCGCCGTATCCGAAGGCATGACCGGGGCCACCGCCGCGTTGGTGGTACGCATCACCGGGGTCATCTGCGGGGCGGGGGTCATCTGCACCGAGGCCGTCATCTGCGGGGCCGGCGTCATCTGCGGCAGGCCGGCCTGCGCGGCCTCGTTTTCGGGGACGACATAGCCTTCGGGCGTCTCGATCATCCGCCCTTCCATCGCGATACTGTCGGCCTGGCTGCGAACCTTGACGCGGGTGCCCATACCGGCCTCGTCATACAGATCCATGATGTCCTGGTTGAACAGCCGGATACAGCCCGCCGAGGTGGCCTTGCCGATCGAGGACGGGTCCATCGTGCCGTGGATGCGGTAATAGGTGTCCTTGCCGCCCCGGTACAGATACAGCGCCCGCGATCCCAGCGGGTTGTCAATCCCGCCCGACAGGCCGCCCGCGAACTGGCGGTACAGTTCCGGCTCGGTCCGGATCATGTTGTCGGTGGGGCGCCAGCTTGGCCAATGCTCTTTCCGGCGCACCTCGGCGCTGCCGGAAAAGCCCTTGCCCGCACGGCCCACTGCTACGCCAAACCGCATCGCCTCGCCGTTTTCCAGAACGTGATACAGCACCCGCGCATAGGGATCGACGACGATGGAACCCGGCGCCTCGGGGCCGTTATAGGGCACGCGCTGGCGACGGTTGCGTTCGTTCAGATAGGCAGCCCGGACCGCCGGAATCTCGATCGGGTTGCCATCGGGGCCTGCATCGCTGCGGGCCTGATAGACGGGCGGGATCGGATCGCTTGCCAGCATCCGGGGCGAGTTGGTCGGCGCGCAGGCGGACAGGCCGAAACTGGCCGCCACGATCAGGGAGACGAGGCGCATGTTCTTTCCTTTGTTGGCATCGACCATACCGGCAGAGGCACAGTCGGGGCAGCAGGTCGGATCGAATACCGTCCGACAGCAGAGCCGGACGGGATTCGTACAATGATCCATCAGTCGGCCCAACTCTGCCGCCGTCAAGCCCGCCAGCGCAATTGTCTTGCGATCCGCACCGGAATGTGGCCCCCATGTGCCAGTATGAACCGGATGGTACGAAAAACCGGCTTCCCGCACCGATTGCCGTTTCGCGCCGGGGGCTCTAGTCTGGTCCGGAAAACCGCAAAAGAACCTCCGCGTGTCCCAGACAGACGAAACCCGAAAATCCGCCCTCGCGCCATTCCGATCCCGCGATTTCCGCCTGTTATGGAGCGCGACGCTGATTTCGAATTTCGGAGGGCTGGTTCAGGCGGTGGGGGCGGCCTGGCTGATGACGCAACTGACCGACAGCGCGACACTGATCGCGCTGGTTCAGGCGTCGAATACCCTGCCGATCATGCTGCTGGCGCTGGTGTCCGGGGCGCTGGCCGATCTGTTCGACCGCAAGACCCTGCTGATCTTTGCGCAGCTTGTGATGTCCGTGGTTTCTGCGCTGCTGGCGCTGGTGGCATGGCAGGGCTGGCTGACGCCCTGGCTGCTGCTGACCTTCACCTTCCTGATCGGCGCGGGACAGGCGCTGTACAACCCGCCATGGCAGGCCAGCATGGGCGATCTGGTCCCGCGCGAGGATCTGCCCGCCGCCGTCACGCTTAACTCGGTCGGTTTCAACCTTATGCGCAGCGTCGGGCCTGCGGCCGGGGGCTTTATCGTGGCGGCGGGCGGGGCGGCGATGGCCTTTGCGGTCAATGCCGTCAGCTATATCCCGCTGCTGGGTGCGCTGTCCCGCTGGCGACCTGACATCGCCCCGCGTACCGCCCCGCGAGAACCGTTCCTGTCGGCCGTGGGGGCGGGGCTGCGCTATGTCGCGCTTTCGCCGAACCTTCTGCGGGTGATGCTGAGGGGCGCGCTGTTCGGCTTTGCGGCGGTATCGGTGCTGGCTCTGCTGCCGCTGGTCGCCAAATCCCACCCCGAGGGCGGTTCGCTGCTGTTCGGCGCGCTGCTGGGATGTTTCGGCATCGGCGCGATCATGGGCGCAGCGCTGAACCCGCGAATCCGGGCGCGCTATGACAATGAAAACATTGTCCGGCTGGCCTTTGCGGGCTTTGCCGCCTCGGCCATCGTTCTGGGCCAGACACAGGCGATGTGGTTGCACGCGCTGGCCCTGCTGCCTGCGGGCGCGTCATGGGTACTGACCCTGTCGCTGTTCAACGTGACGGTGCAACTGTCCACCCCCCGTTGGGTCGTGGCACGCGCGCTGGCGCTGTACCAGACGGCAGTGTTCGGAGGCATGGCGGCCGGGTCGTGGATCTGGGGCGCGGTGGCCGGAAGCTCGGGGATCGGGCAGGCGCTGACAACGGCAGGGGGCGTGCTGCTGGCGGGCGCGGTCGTCGGCTATTGGTTCAAGATGCCGGAATTCGGGCAGGTCGATCTGGACCCGGCCAACCGCTTTCGCGAACCGGCGTTGCGGCTGGATCTGCGTGGCCGGTCGGGGCCGATCATGGTGATGGTCGATTACCGGATCCGGCAAGAGGACGTGCCGGAATTTCTGCGCCTGATGCGCCTGCGTCGCAATGTCCGCCGCCGCGACGGAGCACGAAACTGGGCCCTGCTGCGCGATCTGGAACATCCCGACCTGTGGTCGGAAAGCTATCACATCGCCACCTGGGACGAATATGTGCGCCACAACCTGCGCCGCACGAAATCGGATGCCGAAATCACCATCGCCCTGCGCGAACTGCATCAGGGCGACGGAAATCCGGTCGTTCACCGCATGATCGAACGCCACACCGTCAGCCAGCAGGACGATGTGCCGCTGGTCGGCAAGATCGAGGTGCCGTGACAGGCGACAGCCCCTGGCAAGGCGGTCCGACCGGGCATTGTAACGGGCTGCACAGCCTGCCCTGATCCGGCGTCAGCCTTCGGCGGCCTCGGGCGGTACGGTGGCGGGGGCAGCGGGCGTGACGCCCGGCAAACGCAGGCGCACACGCTTGATGCTGCGGGGATCGGCATCGACGATTTCAAATTCCGCGCCGGAATCCAGAACGATCACCTCGCCGCGCAGGGGAACGCGGCCCGCCAGCATGAAAATCAGCCCGCCAATCGTGTCGATTTCCTCGTCTTCATCCTCGCGCGCGAGGCGCAGCCCGGTTTCCACCTCGACCTCGGCAAGGGGCGCGCGGGCCTGGATCAGCCACTGGCCCGGCTGTTCGGATACCCACAGCCCGCCCTCGACCTCGTCATGTTCATCCTCGATCTGGCCGATCACCTGTTCGATCAGATCCTCGATCGTGACCAGCCCGTCCACGCCGCCATATTCGTCGATGACCAGCGCC
>NZ_JBKEBL010000102.1:0-10379 GCF_047973135.1 Paracoccus sp. (in: a-proteobacteria) | reverse complement strand
TCGTAGAAGGTGAAATCCACGTTGTCTACGTCATAGCTTTCTGATGTGTAATTCCAGAAATGCAGGGTCGAAATATCGTATTCCTGATTAAAGTCGAACAAAAGCTCCAACCCGCCGCCAAGGCTGTCGGCGGTAAACCAGATATGCGTGGTCTGGTCATGAAATTCCTCGGCATCCGCGCCTGGAGCATCAATCACCTTGCCGATTGTCTGGCCACCATTGAATGTATTGTTGAAACTGCCCGCCGAAGTTCCGGCGCCGACGCTGACATTGATCAGGGAATCACTGAGATAAACCGGCGCAGCGGCTGCGGCTGATGCCACAAGGGATATTGCCGCAAATAACGCCGCTGTCGTTTTCATGTGCATCGACCCCTCCTGAAAATGAAATACGGTATGAGTATTTTATCGAACCCAAACGTAAACATATTCAGGGGCAAAAAACAACACTAAACCGTTCAATATCAGAAGCAGGCCCATTCCGCCGCTTTCCGTCATCGCACCCGCAGGCCCGGCATGACGGGGCTAGTCCTTTCGCCGCATCTTGTGATTTACCGCCTTGCGGTTGCGATAGCGGACGGTCAGTTCCAGCGGCGCGTCGTTTTCGTCATAGATGCCGATCACCACGCCCCGGCGCCGCGACTTGCCGCGCATTTCCATCAGTTGCGCCTCGCTGCGGGTGGTGCGCTGAGCGGTGCGGCGGGTCCAGCGGAACAGCTTGTCATACATTTGCCGGATTACCGCTTCGTGTTCCGGGCTGTCGCCCAGATCGGTCAGTTCCTGCGGGTCGTTTTTCAGATCGAACAGGATCGGGCGGAAACCGCCCTCGAAATGGATCAGTTTCCAGTGCTTGTCGGCCACCATGAAAATCACCGCCTCGCGCACCGACAGGCCAAGTTGCGCGGCCGTGGGTGTGACCGAATAGTCATATTCGCAGATGGCGAAATCGCGGCGGGTTCCGGTCGCCTTGCCCCGCAGGACCGGCAGCAGCGATTCGCCTTCCAGGATATGCGCGGGGGGCATGCCACCCGCGAAATCGACAAAGGTGGGGGCCAAGTCAATCTGTTCGACCAGCGCGTCGCAACTGGTCCCGCGGGTCGCATCGGCATCGGTCGAGGGGTCATAGATGATCAGCGGCACGCGGGTCGAACTGTCCTGAAAGAACATCTTCTCGCCCATCCAGTGATCGCCCAGAAAATCGCCGTGATCGCTGGTCAGCACGATCATCGTATCCTGCATGCGGCCGTTTTCCTCAAGCCAGTCCAGCAGCACGCCCAACTGGTCGTCGCATTGCCGGATCAGGCCCATATAGGCCGGGATTACGGCGTTGCGGACCCTGTCGGTCGAGAAATTCCGGCTGAGCGGGCTTTCCATGAATGCCTTCAACACCGGATGGGCATTGTCATATTCCGCCTGACTGCGCACCGGTGGCAGGACATGTTCGGGGCCGTACATGTCGTGATAGGGTTCGGGCACGACATAGGGCCAGTGCGGCTTGATATAGGACAGGTGGCAGCACCAGGGTTCGCTGGCCTGCGACATGAACTCGATCGCGCGGCGGGTCAGATAGGGGGTCTCGCTGTCCTCTTCGGCGATATTCGCGGCCTCGGTGCTGTTTTTCAGGAACCAGCCGGACAGGACATTGCCATCATCGTCCACGCCGGAATTGGCAAAGTCATGCCAGGGGTTGTCACTGTCATAGCCGCGCGCGCGCAGATATTCGTCATAGCGCCATTTGCCCTGCGGGTCATAGACGCCATCCGGTCCCTCGGGGCGCATGCCGTCATCGCGTTCGACCAGGTCAAAGCCGCATTCGGCAACGCGCGCGCCGATCAGGCTGTCGGGTTCCAGGCCAAGCCGGGCCATCCCTTCGGCATCGGCCTTCATATGGGTCTTGCCGACCAGCCAGCAACCGGTGCCCGCAGCTCGCAGATGGTCGCCCATGGTCATCTCGCCCACCTTCAGCGGGATGCCGTTCCAGCTTGCCCCGTGGCTGTGGACATAGCGCCCCGTATAGGTGGACATGCGCGAGGATCCGCAGATCGGCGACTGGATATAGCAGCGGTCGAACCGCATCCCCATCGCCGCCAGCCGGTCCATATTCGGGGTTTTCAGATAAGGATGTCCATAGCAGCCCAGATAATCCCAACGAAGCTGGTCGTACATGATAAACAGAATATTCTTTGGTTTCGACATCTTGCCACGTCATCCTCGGGTTGTTGACAGCCCCGGAACAGCGGTTCCGGGGCCGCATGCTCATTCAGCCGGGCGCAGTTCGTCCGGTATCTGCATTCCCGCCTCTTCGTAATAGCGGACCGCACCGGGATGCAACGGCAGGTTCAGATCCTGAAGCGCGTTGTCGATGCTGATGTTGCGCAGCCATTGGGCCTTTTCCTGCATGGCGGGCAGGTTGTCCCAGAAGGCCTTGGTCACGCGATAGATGGTGTCGGCATCGTCATGCGTGCTGGTGCCCACCCCCACGATAGAGCCAAGCGTCACGGTCGTTTCGGTATTGGCTTGATTTTCGCCGTAAAGTCCGGCGGGAATTTCGCCCATCACACCGCCGGGGCGGTTCAGCACGGCCTGCACCTCTGCCTTGGCGATCTGTTCCGGGGTCAGGCCCAGAAACCGGATCTTGCGGCTTAGCGCAAGCTGCTGGATCACCGGCGAGGGCGCATTGGTCGAATTGATGTAAACGTCGATCCGACCATCCTGAAACGCCTGCGTGGCGGCATCCCAACCCAGATTGACCTGTTCGTAATCCTTGCCGGGAACCATGCCCGTCGCAGCCTCGATCACATTGCGCATGATGATTGTCGCCCCGCCCCCCGGAGGGCCAAGGAACACTTTCTTGCCTCCAATATCGTCAAGACTTTCGATCCCGGAATCGGCATAGGCGGTGATGTGATACAGCCCCAGCGGAAAGGCAAAGACCGCGCGCAGTTCCTTGGCCAGCTCGGGTGCCTGCGGCACCTTGGACCACATGGCAGTGCCATTGATCATCGCGTCATGGACGCTGGCCGACCACATGAAGAAATCCAGCTTGCCGGCGGCGGCCTGCATGGCGTGCTGCGTGGCGGCACCGGTCGCGTTCACCTGGATTTTGACGTCGCCCAGACTGTCCTCGACGATCTGCGCAAAGGTGGACATCACCAGATAGGGCGAGGATCCCGGCCCCAGAGTTGCAAGGGTCAGGTATTCGGTCGCGCTGACCCGAGCGGGGGCTGTCGCCACAAGAACGCTTGCGATAACCGTCCCAATCTTAAGCAATTTAATCATTATTTTATTCCTCCTCACGTTTTTTTCTAATTTCTGATCGGTGGTGGTTTCGCCTTCGGTTTATTCGTAATCCGAAGGCGTCGCCCGCCAGTCCGTCGTCGCCAGCAGCAGCCCGGCGGCGGTAAAGATCACCTCGGCCCACATCACCGGCACCAGCGCGCCGAAACCCGCGACAAAGCGCAGCAGCCGCATCTGCGGTGACAGCCGCGCCGCCGCATAGCCCGAGAAGCCGGTCGAAAACAGCCAGATTGCCAAGCCAAGGCGCAGCACGATCCAGACAAAGCCGGTGACGCTGAAATCAACCACCAGCGCCAGTGACGGGTTATAGACCAGCACGAAGGGAATGACGAAACCGATCAGCGCGATGCGGCAGGCGTCGATCCCGATATGGATCGGGTTGGCCTTGGCGATGGGGGCTGCCGCAAAGGCCGCGATGGCGACCGGCGGGGTGATGGAACTGAGAACCCCGAAATAGACCACGAACAGATGCGCGATCACCGTGGGCACGCCCATCATCTCGATCGCCGGTCCCATGACCAGGATGACGATCAGATAGGCCGGAACGGTCGGCATGCCCATACCCAGAACCAGCGATCCCAGCATCATCATCACCAGCGACAGGAACAGCGATTCCCCCGCTACATCCTGCATGACCCCTGCAAAGCGCAGGCCAAGGCCGGTCATGTTCATGATGCCGATCACGATGCCGATGGCGGCCACTGCCACGATGATCGCGGCCGAGGCCATGCCGCCATCGACCAGCCCGCCAATCAGCCTCTGAGGGGCCCCGCGCAGTTCCGGGTTCAGCACAAAACCCAGCACCACTGCCAGGATCACCGCCCAGAACCCGGCCAGTGCAGGCGACCGCCCGGACAGCATGATCGCCATCATCATCACCAGCGGCAGGATGAAACACAGCGACATCAGCCAGTCGTGGCGGGTGATCACCGGGCGATCCTCGCGCGGGATCGGCTTGATGCCGCGACGCACGGCCTCGATATGGACCGAAACGAACAGCGAGGCGTAATAGAACAGCGCGGGCAACAACGCTGCCACACAGATGGTCAGATAGGGGATGCCGGTCACATCCGACATGATGAAGGCGACGGCACCCATGATCGGCGGCATGAACTGTCCGCCCGACGAGGCGGCGGCCTCGACCCCGCCGGCATAGCGGGCGGGAAAGCCGCGCTGGATGATCATCGGGATGGTCATTACCCCCGTGCCAACCACGTTCCCCGAAACCGAGCCCGACATGGTGCCGAACACGCCGCTGGCGGCGATGGCCGCATGGGCCGGGCCGCCCCGGAACCGCCCGGTCAGCGCGAAGGCGAATTTCAGCAGAACCGGACCCGCGCCCACGGCCTCCAGCACGCTGCCAAAGACGATGAACACCAGGATCAGCGTCACGACGACCGATAGCGGCCCACCGAATACCCCGTCGAAGGAATACCAGACGACCTGAAGGACCTGGCCCAGATCATAGCCGCCATGCCGAAAAATCCACGGCAGATACTGCCCGAACAGCGCGTAAAGGATCGCCAGCGCGCAGACAAGGACCAGCGGCATGCCAAAGCCCCGCCGCGTCAGCTCCAGCAGCACCACGATGGCTGCGACGCCAACCCAGATATCAGCGGGTGTAAAAAAATACAGCCCGGTTTCCAGCATCTCGCCAATGGCGAAATATCGTTGCGCGGACACGATCAACGCGACCAGCAGCGCAAGATCAAGCAGCACCAGCCAGACCCGGTCGCGCCGCCGGGAGGTGGCCGAAAAAATCACGATGGCCCCGGCAAAGGCATAGGTGCCGACGCGCAAGGCCGTTTCATTCAGCGATCCGAAGCCGGCGATATAGATACCAAGAAGGGCCAGCACGGCTGCCCCTGCCATGCTGACCAGACGTGTCATCCGGCGGAGTGTCTCCGCCCCTGTCGAAGCTTCCATATTCCCTCCCTCAGCCCTTGATCGGGCCGGTTTTATCCGCCGGTTTTCGCCCCTGCTCCTCCCAGGTTGCGATGGCGGCGGTCGCGCGTTCCCTTGCAAGTTGTCCGCCCCGCCGATGGCGGGATCAGATATGGTTCGTCAGCCGTCAAGCCGGGGCGACATCGGATTGCCGATCCGGTCTGCCTGAAATCCGTCCGGCAAGGGGGTAATATCAATCTTGCTTACAATACCGGCTTTGTTAAACGGATCCCCCTCGGCAAAGCTGTGGGCATCCCCGGCTGTTCGCGCCTCAAGAATGCCCCAGTTGCCGATACTTGCGCCCGTATCGTCCTGCATGGCCGATCCGATCAGAACCGCGACCATCCCGCCCCCGCCCGAACCGACCCATTGCCGATGTTCAGGACGGATGCGGTCGCGGTCGGCATCCTTGCCCGGATGGTGCAGGCAGCGCATCAGAAAGAAGGCCATCACGCGTTCTCCAGCACGACACAGCCCGCGCCGGTCATGCTGGCCGGAACGAAATAGTGCTTGTGCAGCAGGTTTACATCACGGTTCATCGCCGCGCGCATGACCAGCCACATGATCAGTTCCGCCCCCTCGGAACCAAAGGTCTCGACGTAATCCTCGCGCGTCATGTTACGCCAGCGATCAGGATCAGAACCGATCGTGTCCAGCCATAGCCGGTCGGCATCGGGGTTAAGAAAGCCCGCGCGCGTGCCCTGCAACTGATGCGACAGCCCGCCCGTGCCCATGATCACCACCCGCTCGTCGCCCGGAAAGCTTTCGATGGCGCGGCGCAGAACCTCGCCCATCTGCCAGCAGCGTTGCGGCGTCGGGATCGGGAACTGGATGGTGTTGACCCAGATCGGCAGCACCTTGACGGGCCATTCGCCGCCTTGTCCGGGGCGACCGCAAAACAGCTCCATCGGGACTTGCAGCCCGTGATCGACCTCGATTTCGCGGCAGATCAGCGGGTCGAAATGGCTTTCGACAAGCTGATCGACGAAATGCCAGCCCAGATCCGCCGCGCCCCGGAAATCGGGGATGGCGCGCGGACCCCAGCCCTCGTCCACGGGGGCATAGCTGTCGGCCACGCCCACCGCAAAGGTCGGTACGCGGTCCAGAAAGAAGGAATTGCCGTGGTCGTTAAAGATGACCACCGCGATGTCAGGCCGGTTCCGGCGCATCCAGTCCTTCGTATAATCATAGCCGTCGAAAAACGGCTTCCATTCGGGCGTCCCCGCCAGACCGCGATCCGCAGCCACGCCAATCGAGGGAACATGACTGGTCCCCAGCCCGCCAATGATCTGTGCCATTACTTGCCCAGCCTTTCCTTCAGAAATTCCTCGTGGCCCATCCCTGCCTGCGCCGCGCCGATGGCCGTGATCGGCGTCGGATCAATGGCCGAAATCTTCAGGATGAAGAACAGATTGCCCCCCAGCCGGACCATTTCGTGCCAGTCGCGGGCCAGAACGGCGGCGCGGGTTTCGTCATCCAGCCCATGGCTGCGCAGAAACGCGTCCTCATCGGCCCTGAACGCCTCGCGATTGGCGGGGATCCCCAGCGACATCGCCATCTTGTTCAGCTTGTAGCCTTGCAGGTTGGCCTCACGGTCGAACAGCGGTGTCTCGGCGATCTGGTGCGGTTCAGTCGTTTTTCCCATGGGACAGTCCTTTCTCGTCCAGCCAGCCAAGAATGGCAGAGACCATCCCGGCCGATTTTTCCAGCGGCAGGAAATGCCCGGCACCCGCGATCACGCGCAGCGTCGCGTCGGGGGTCATGGCGGCCATTTCCTTGTGCTGGGTCACGGGCGACCAGCCATCCTGATCGCCGACCAGCAGCAGCACCGGGCAGGTGATCCGTGGCAGACTGACCGCAGCATCGGGGCGGTTGATCAGCGCGTGGATCTGGCGTTCGTGAATCTGCGCGTCATGGCGCAGTACCATCTGGCGCAACACCCCCATCAGCGCGGCATCGCCTTGCCGCGCGGGTGCGACCATCGGCGGCAGCCAGTCATCGGCCAGCTTTTCCATGCTGTCATGGGCCAGCGCGATCCGGGCCTGCCGTTTGGGCAGTTCGGCGGTGGTGCCGCCATTATGCCCGGTGCTGATCAGCACCAGTCCGCGCAGCCGGTCGGGGGCCTGCCGGGCCATGTCCATCGCGATGCGACCGCCCATCGAATGCCCGATGGCCACGATCTCGCCCGGAACCTGCGTCAGGATCCGGGCAGCCATGTCGGGGATGCGGTCATCCTGCACCGGATGCGCGCATACCGTGCCGGGCCCCAGCAGGGGGGCAAGATCTTGCCAGACCACGCCATCCGACAACAGGCCGGGGATCAGAACCGGGCGGATCATGCCAGCAGCTCTTGCGCCATGGCCGGCGTGACCGCATCGTTCGACGACAGCAGCTTGCGGGTCTTCATATGGACCCTGGCGTTGTTCACGGTTTCCACCGCCGTCAGATGGTCGGCCGCGTCAAAGCGGAACACGACATGTTCAGCCACCGCCTCGGCCCGGTCCTCGGGCTGTGCCAGACCGGCGATCTGCAACTTGTAATCGGCCTGATCAGACCAGAACCACGGCAGCGCAGCATAGGCCCCCGGCGCCTTTCCGGTCAGCCGCGCCGCAATATGGCGTGCATGATCGGTGGCCGCCTGAACGCTTTCCAGCCGGATCATCCGGCCCGTGCGGCTGTCGGGAAAGCTGGCGCAATCACCAAGGGCCGAAATCGCCGGATCCGAGGTCACAAGCTGCCCGTCCACGGTCACGCCATTGGCACAGTCCAGCCCGGCGGCGGCGGCCAGATCGACATTGGGGCGCACGCCCGCCGCCAGCAGCACCTCGTCTGCGGCGATGTGATCGCCGCCGACCAGCGCGATGCCGCGTTCATCCACCGCCGAGACCGGGTCGCCCAGAATGACGGTGCAGCCCAGATCGCGGTGCTTTTGCAGAAACAGTTCCGACATCCAAGGCGAGACCGCCCGCCCCATCAGCCGGGGCGAGGCCTCGGCCACAATCACCTCATGCCCGAATTTCCGCGCGACGGCGGCAAATTCCAGCCCGATAAACCCGCCTCCGATCACCGCAAACCTGCGTTTTTCATGAATCTTCCCGCGCAGCTTTTCGGCATCGGCCAGCGTGCGCAGATCCAGCGCGCGTTCCAGCCCCGGAATGGGCGGGCGCAGGTTGCTGGCCCCGGTCGCAAGGATCAGATGGCCAAAGGGCAACTCGCCCGCACTGGTGGCGATCCGCGCAGCAACCCGGTCGATGGCGGTGACGGTGGTTTCGGGCAGATAGCGGATCTGCTTGCCCTCGAAAAACTCGGCCGCGCGCAGGATCAGGCCATCGGCCTTGCCGTCCTGCATATAGGCCTTGGACAGCGGCGGGCGCTGATAAGGCAGACCGGGTTCCGTCCCGATCAGCGTCACCTCGCCCGCAAAGCCCGACTGGCGCAGCGAGGCGGCAACCTGAAGCCCGCCCTGCCCCGCGCCCACGATCACCACCGGGGTGTCCTGATCCTGCTCTGCCACGGTCAGAACTGCTCTTCCGGGGTGTGGACGACAAGGCCGTCCATTGCCGGGGTCAGCTTGATCTGGCAGGACAGGCGGGAACTGTCGCGCACCTCGCTGGCCGCGCCCTCCAGCATGTCATCCTCGTCATGCTGACGTTCACCGGTCTTGCTGATCCACTTGTCATCGACATAGCAATGACAGGTTGCGCACATCATCGAGCCGCCGCATTCGCCGACAATACCCTCGACATCATGGGCGACCGCCGTCTGCATGACGCTGCTGCCGACTTCACCATCGACTGTCGTTTCCGTTCCATCGGCGGCAACGAAAGTTACCTTGACCATTTGCTTCTCCTAAATTGGCTGTGGTCGTTTCGGGGCTGGTCAGCCCATAATGACAGGCATGTTGATCGGGCCGCGGAATCCGAAACCGCGCCACATGACCGCGTCGGGGTCGGGCAGGCGCATGTTCGGGAAACGCTCGAACAGCATCGGTGCCATGATCTTGCCGACGGTGCGGCGGGCGGTATGCGACCCGGCGCAATGATGCGGGCCGTTTCCAAAGGCCTGATGCAGGTTCTTGTCGCGGAACACATAGAAATCTTCGGAATTGTCGCCAAATACCTCTTCGTCGCGATTGGCCGATGCCTGAATGGTCATCACGGTGTCGCCCTTGGGAATGTCGAACCCGCCGATCTGCGTGTCGCGCGTCACCAGCCGCGAGCTGGCCTGAATAGGCGCGACCCAGCGGACGGCCTCTTCGAAGGCCTTGCTCCATTCGCCACTGGAGCGCACCTCTTCCAACTGGTCGGGATTGGTCAGCAGGCCAAAGATCAGCGTGGCCAGCGCGTCGCGCGGTTCGTTGATGCCGCCGCCGATGGCGATCTTGATATTGGAATAGATCTGGCTTCTCGGGATCGGGTCTTCGGCATTGACCATCACCGAAAAGGCCGAGGCATCGGGCGTGGCGCGAACGCGGGGAACCGCCTTGTCGAACAGTGCGTCCATTTCGTCATTCGCCTTGTCCGTTACCTCGAAGGGTTCTGGACGCCAGGCGAAATTGCCCGCCCCGTCGATCAGGTTCTGCGACCAGCGCATCATCTGTTCGTCGGTCGCCTCGGGGATGCCCAGAATATGCGCCAGAATGCGCGCGGCGACCGGTCCACACAGATCGGTAAACAGATCGGCCGGCCCTTCCTTGGGCAGGCGGTCCAGATATTCGGCGGTCAGCTTTTCATACAGCGGCGCCCATTCGCACTGGATCGTCTTGGGGGTCAGCGCGGGCATCATCGCCTTGCGTTCGCGCAGATGTTCGGCGCCGTCCTTGCGCATCAGCGTATGAGCGCGAAAGGCGGGCTGCATCGGCGTGCGCGGATCGTCCGAGCTGAACAGCTCGGGGTCGTCCTTGACCATCTTCGTCTCGGCGGCCTTGACCAGAAAGGTGCGCTGGATCTGCGGCACCCGGACCACCGGCGTTTCGGCCCGCATCCGGCGATAGACCGGATAGGGATCGAGTGTCAGTTGATCGAAGGTGATCGCGTCATTCGATGGTGCCAGCGCCATGGTTTCCCCCCTCTTGCTTGCCAGTAAACCATAGCTTCCGCTTGACTATGCGACAACGCGATGCAATTTATGTTCTTCATC
>NZ_JBKEBL010000232.1:0-3989 GCF_047973135.1 Paracoccus sp. (in: a-proteobacteria) | reverse complement strand
GAACCTCGCTAAGGCGCGTTTCTGCCGATAGCCAGATGCCCGTATTGCGCGAACATTTGTTCCGGGGCAAGGCGACGGGATCGAAAACGTCTGATGAGAACAGAATGCGCGCCGCGCTGATCCCTTTTGCCGCCATGGCATTTCTGGCCGCGTGCCAGCCCTCGCCCCCTTCACAGAACAGCGAAGTTCAGGCCCAGCAGATGCAACTGGCCGTCCGCCCGCCGATGCGCTGGTCCGAGCGCGAAGGCTCGGCCGCGTGGACCAAGGCGACGCTTGCCGCGCTGGACCGCGAAGGCGTGACCATGCTGTCGAAGGTTCCCCATGACATTGATGCTTATTGCCCGAATTACGCCAGCCTGACCGATACCGGGCGCAAGGCGTTCTGGGCGGGGCTGCTGTCGGCGCTGGCCAAGCATGAAAGCACCTATAATCCCAAGGCCAGCGGTGGCGGCGGGCGGTGGCTGGGGCTGATGCAGATCGCGCCGGCGACCTGGAACACCTATGACTGCGATGGCAGCATTACCAACGGGGCCGACAACATGGCCTGCGCGGTCAGGATCATGTCGCACCAGGTCGGCCGCGACAATGCTGTCGCCCGCGATGACAGCGGCAAGTGGCGCGGCGTGGCCCGTGACTGGGCACCGATGCGCAGCCCGGCCAAGCGTGCCGACATCGCCGCGTGGACCAGCAGCCAAAGCTATTGCAGCCCACAGATCTGACCCGTACGGAAAAAGCGTCCTGACCCCGAAGCGCGGGGAAGCGCGGCGGAATCGGGACGCAGTTATCGCCTGCAACGATTCGGTTTCGTGATCGCCGCATCCGGACCGTGGCACAAACAGGTTAAGGAACGGTTAATACCAACGGCCTTGCAGGCTGCTCGGTGGCAAGGCCAACGGAGGCATTGAGCCCCGCGCGACGGTGAAGGCAGGCGCTGGCCCGGCGTGCTTTGCACTTGCTTCCTGGCCGGGCCAGCGGGGGATGACCGCTTCATCCGCGCCTCGTCTTTCGGAAACGGTCATTCGTCGGAACCGCCGGATGTTTTGCGTCCCGCGATAGCCGGGGGAGCTGTGCGCCCCCCGGACCCCCGGCATTTTTTCCGTCCCACGACTGGTCAGGCGTGCCGCCCTTCGGGCCGCGGCATTAGCCGCGCCAGGCGGCATTCCCGAAAACTGCCGACGGCTTCCGTCAGCTATATTCATGGGTGAGGCAGCGGTACAGCTTTTGGGGGCGCATAAACGGGTGGGCGGACGGCATCCGGCAAACCCATTGGCCGGGCGGCAGCGACGGGGCGGGCTTTGCCCGGCCCTCACCCCCTTTCCACAAACGCGGCGATTGCCAGCAATATCCGGACAGTGGTTCCGGCGGTTCCGGCGCGAGAACGGAAAGGTCAGCTTGCGGCAGCGATGAAATTGCGGATCAGCGCGCTATCCTTGATGCCGGGTGCGGTCTCGACGCCAGAGCTGACATCGACACCCTTTGCGCCAGTCAGGCGAATCGCTTCGGCGACATTGGCGGGGGTCAGGCCGCCGGCCAGCAGCCAGGGCCTAAGCCAGCGCCGCCCGGCCAGCAGCCGCCAGTCGAAGGCCAGCCCGTTGCCACCGGGCAGGACCGCGTCCTTTGGCGGCTTGGCATCGATCAGCAGCATATCTGCTACCAGACTGTAATCCAGCAAACCATCCAGATCGCCGGACCCGGCAATGCCCACCGCCTTCATCACCGGCAGGCCAAGGCGCGATTTGACCTCGGCGACGCGCTGCGGGCTTTCCTTGCCGTGCAACTGGATGACATCCAGCGGCGCGGCGGCCAGCACATCCTGCAACAGCGCATCATCGGGATCGACGAACAGCCCCACACGCGCCACCCCCGCCGGAACCTCGGCCATCAGCGCCGCAGCCTGCGCGGGGGAAACCGCACGAGGCGATTTCGGGAAAAAGACAAATCCCAGATATCGCGCCCCGGCGTCGCTTGCCACGGCGACGTGTTCGGGCTGGCTCAGCCCGCAGATCTTGACCTGAGCCATGCCTCAGCGCGGCGCGGGCAGCGAAGCGCCAGTCTGGGCTGAACCTGTGGGCGTGCGGCTCTGATGGTCCAGAATCGCCAGCACTTCATCGCGTGGATTCGCGTGGCGCTGACGCAGATTGCCGACCTCGCCCTCAAGCCGGGCGATATCGACGCTGCGCTGACGCGCCTCGCGGCGCAGATGCGCCTCGCGCAGATATTCCCAGATCAGGCCCATCAGCATGCCAAAGGCAACCGCGAGGAAGATGACCAGAAACAGCGGCAGTTGCACCGACCACTGCCCGCCCAGATATTGCCCGAAATTCGCCGGAAAGGCGTGCAGGGTCACGATGTCCCGGTTGGCAAGAGCCACCGCGATCAGAACAATGCCCAGCAGGGTCACGAACAGCAGGCGAAGCAAGCGCATCTTGTATCCTCTTTCCGGCGCGATCCGTGCGCCTTGCCCTTCATAGGCCGATCACGCCTCGCCGTTCAACCGGTCGCGCAGCAGCTTGCCCGTCTTGAAGAAGGGCACGTGCTTTTCCTCGACATCGACGGAATCGCCGGTGCGGGGGTTGCGCCCGGTCCGGGCATCGCGTTTCTTGACCGAGAACGCCCCGAAACCGCGCAGCTCGACACGATCGCCGCGCGCCATGGCGTCGATCACCTCTTCGAAGACGGTATTGACGATCCGTTCGACGTCGCGCCTGAACAGATGCGGGTTTTCATCGGCAATCTTCTGGATCAATTCGGAACGGATCATTCAAACCCCCCATTAACCGCGGCGATAGTCAGACGGAGACCATAAAACAGGCCAAACCGGGCTTGCGAACACCCAAACGCACAAATCGGCGCCCGGTTTCCAAGCGTTGCCAGTTTTGCCGCCCTCTTGCAACCCGGATCGTGCCTGCAAACCACGAAACTTGCAACAGAAAAAGCCCGCCCCGGCAATTTCCGGGGCGGGCTGCATCTGCGTTGACGCAAGGCGCGATCAGTTGCCGCGATTCAGCGCAGCGCCAAGGATGTCGCCCAGCGAGGCTCCCGAATCCGAGCTGCCATACTGTTCCACGGCTTCCTTTTCCTCGGCGATCTCGCGTGCCTTGATCGACAGGCCCAGACGGCGGGTCTTGGTGTCGATATTGGTAACGCGGGCATCGATCTTGTCGCCGACCTGGAAACGCTCGGGGCGCTGGTCCTGACGGTCGCGGGCCAGATCGCTGCGGCGGATGAACGACTTGACGCCGTTATATTCCACCTCGATCCCGCCATCCTCGATCGCGGTGATCACGGCGGTCACGACCGAGCCACGCTTGACGCCATCGACGGCCTCGGCCATGTGCTCGTTCTCAAGCGCCTTGATGGACAGCGAGATACGCTCTTTCTCGACATCGACATCCTGCACGACCGCCTTGACGATATCGCCCTTGCGGAAGTCCTGGATCGCCTCTTCGCCGCGCGTATCCCAGCTGATGTCGGACAGGTGAACCATGCCGTCGATATCGCCTTCCAGACCGATGAACAGACCGAATTCGGTGATGTTCTTGACCTCGCCTTCGATGACGGTGCCCGAAGGATGGGTTTCGGCAAAGACTTCCCACGGCATGCGCATGGTCTGTTTCAGACCCAGGCTGACGCGACGCTTGGCCTCGTCGATTTCCAGAACCATGACGTCCACCTCTTGCGAGGTCGAGACGATCTTGCCCGGATGGACGTTCTTCTTGGTCCAGCTCATTTCGCTGACATGGACCAGGCCCTCGACCCCGGCTTCCAGTTCGACGAAAGCGCCGTACTCGGTGATGTTGGTCACGCGACCGTTATGGACGGTTCCCAGCGGGAACTTGGCGGAAACGGTATCCCACGGATCGGCCAGAAGCTGCTTCATGCCTAGGCTGATGCGGTGGCTGTCCTTGTTGATCTTGATGACCTGAACGTCAACGGTCTCGCCGATGGACAGGATTTCCGACGGGTGGTTGACGCGGCGCCATGCCATG
>NZ_JBKEBL010000072.1:0-5023 GCF_047973135.1 Paracoccus sp. (in: a-proteobacteria) | reverse complement strand
GGGGTGCGGGTCTTTGACGCCGACACGCTGGAGATGGTCGCCGATGTGCCCATGCGGTCGAAAACCGTGGGCATCGCCGATGCGCCGGGATCGCGTTTCGTCGTTGCCACATGGGACACCGGCGAGGTCTGGATTCTGGATCATGCCGCCGATCCGGCCAACCCCGTCATCACCCGGCTGCCGGACGTGGGCGCAAATCCGTATGACGCGCTGATGACTGGTGACGGGCGGACCTATATCGTCGGGCTGTTCGGCGAAAAGGGGCTGGCCGCCGTCGATCTGTGGCAGGATCCGCCTCAGGTCACGCGGTTCCTGCCCGATTACGGCAAGGATCAGCCCGATCTGCCGGTCTTCAAGATGCCGCATCTTCAGGGCTGGACGCTGGCCGATGGCGTCTTTGCCCTGCCCGCCGTCGGGCTGCATCAGCTTTTATGGGTCGATGCCGCCTCGCTGGCGGAAATCGCCCGCACCGATCTGGCCGGTCAGCCCGTCTTTGCCGTCGCGCGCCCCGACAAGCGCGAAATCTGGGTGAATTTTGCGCCGCCCGACAATGACAAGGTGCAGATCGTCGATGTGCTGACCCACCGGGTCATCGATACGCTGACCCCCGGCAAGGGCGTGCTGCATATGGAATTCGCCCCGCGCGGCCGCGAGGTCTGGCTGTCGGTCCGCGACGAAAACCGGGTCGAGATCCGCGATGCCCGCAATCACGAGGTTCTGGGCGAGATCGCGGCACAGGCCCCCTCGGGCATCTTTTTCACCGACCGCGCGCACCGGATGGGATTGTGACCATGGATGATACGGATCTGCGCCTGCTTGACGATTTTCAGCGCGACCTTCCTCTGGTCCCGCGCCCCTTTGCCGCGATGGGGGTGACGCTTGGTATCCCCGAGGCCGGGGTGATTGCCCGGCTTGGGGTGCTGCGCGGCGCGGGCCGGATCGCGCGGGTGGGTGCGACCTGCCGCCCGAATACGGCGGGGGTGTCCACACTTGCGGCGCTGCGCGTGCCGGATGCGCGGGTCGAAAGGGTGGCGGCGCTGGTAGGCACCGAACCCGGAGTCAACCATTCCTATCTGCGCGAAGGGGACTGGAACCTGTGGTTCGTCGCCACCGCCCCCGACCCGGCGCGGTTGGCCGCCAGCCTGGCCCGGATCGAAGCGGCGACCGCGTTGCCGGTCCTGTCGCTGCCGCTGGTCCGGGCCTTTAACATTGATCTGGGCTTTCGCCTGAACGGCCCGCGCCACGCCATGCCGCCCGACCGGCCCGCCGATCTGTCGGCGCTGCGCAACGGCGACCGGCCTTTGATGCAGGCGCTGTCCTCGGGGGGGCTGGCGCTGGTGCCGCGCCCCTTCGCGGCGTTGGCGGCGGATCTGAACCGCGACGAGGCCGGGTTGATCGCCCGCATCGGCGCGCTGGTCGAGGCGCGGCTGTTGACGCGTGTGGGGGTCATCGTCCGGCACCGCGCCCTTGGCTGGCGGCAGAACGCCATGGTCGTCTGGCGCATCCCCGAGGTCGCCATCCCCCGCGCCGGGGCGGCGCTGGCCGCCCTGCCGGGGGTGACACTGTGTTATCAGCGGCAAACCGTGCCGGGTCTCTGGGACTGGCCCTTGTTCTGCATGATCCATGCCCGCACCCGCCCCGAGGCGATGGCGGTGCTGGACCGCGCCCGCGCCCTGCCGGAACTGGCGGGCATTGCGCATCGTATCCTGTTCTCGACCCGCTGTTTCCGCCAGCGGGGCGCAACCATCCACGAGGCCGCCGCATGACCCGCCGCCCCCTGCCGCCCGAAGCGCTGGACGACACCGACCGCGCCATCCTGAACGCCCTGCAAGAGGGGTTTCCCCTGACGCCGCGCCCCTTTGACGATGCCGGTCTGGCTCTGGGACTCGGCGGGGACGATCTGATCGGCCGGCTGGCGCGCCTGAACGAGATCGGCGCGATCACCCGCTTTGGCCCGTTCTTTGACGCAGCGGCGATGGGCGGTGCCTTTTGCCTGTGCGCCCTGTCCGCTCCGGCGGATGATTTCGACCGCGTCGCCGCGCTGGTCAATGCCCATCCCGAGGTGGCGCATAACTATGCCCGCGACCACGTACTGAACATGTGGTTCGTGCTGGCCACGCCAACCCCGGACGGTATCGCCGCAACCGCCGCCCGGATCGAGGCCGAAACCGGCCTGACGGTGCTGCAATTTCCCAAGCTTGAGGAATTTTTCATCGGCTTTCGGGTGGCGGCATGAGCGTGCCCGACGCCACCGACCGCCGCCTGATCGCGGCCACGCAGGCCGGGCTGCCGCTGGTGCCCGCGCCCTATGCGCAGATCGCTGCGGAACTGGGCCTGACCGAGGCGCAGGTGCTGGACCGTCTGGCGGCGATGCAGGCGCGGGGCATTATTCGCCGCATCGCCATCGCGCCGAACCACTATGCGCTTGGGATGACTGCCAACGG
This sequence comes from Paracoccus sp. (in: a-proteobacteria), assembly GCF_047973135.1. Lineage (GTDB taxonomy): Bacteria > Pseudomonadota > Alphaproteobacteria > Rhodobacterales > Rhodobacteraceae > Paracoccus. The sequence goes on along the minus strand of NZ_JBKEBL010000072.1, from coordinate 2,579 downwards.
GATGAGCGTCTGGGACGTTGACGATGCCCGTGCCTCGGCGCTTGGGCGGCAGGTGGGTGCGCTGGATTTTGTCAGCCATTGCTATCTGCGGCCCCGCGCGCGGCCCCTGTGGCCCTATAATCTGTTTGCGATGCTGCATGGCAGCGACCGCACCGGAGTCGAGGACAAGCGCGCCGAAATCCGCCGCCTGCTTGGCGATGCCTGCCGTTCCGATGACATCCTCTTTTCCACCCGCATCCTGAAAAAGACCGGCCTGCGCCTTCGCGACCCGCGAAAGAAAGGGGAAAGATGTTCCGCCTGACCCAATATATGCATCAGCTTCTGCATCCGACGCCTCCCCGGAAACGGCAAGGGCGTGGCCCGGTCAAGCCGGTGGTGATCTGGAATCTGACCCGCAGTTGCAACCTTAAATGCCGCCATTGCTATACGGTATCTGCCGACCGTTCTTTTCCGGGCGAGCTGACCCATGCTCAGGCGATGGGGGTGCTGCGCGACCTGTCGGATTTTCGCGTCCCCGCGCTGATCCTGTCGGGCGGAGAGCCGATGTCGCGCTTTGATTTCTGGGAACTGGCGGCCGAGGCGCGGAGGCTTGATTTCCGGCATCTGTCGCTGTCCACCAACGGCACGAAAATCACGACGCAGAATATCGACCGCCTTGCCGATCTGGGCTTTGACTATGTCGGCATCTCGCTGGACGGGATCGGGGCGGTCAACGACTGGTTCCGGGGCGTCGCGGGCGCGTTCGATCAGGCGCTGGCGGGCGTTCGGGCCTGCAAGGCACGGGGTGTCAAGGTGGGGCTGCGCTTTACCCTTACCCAAGGCAATGGCCACCACCTGCCAGCGATGCTGGATCTGTGCCGGAATGAGGGCGTGGACAAGTTCTATCTGTCGCATCTGGTCTATGCCGGCCGGGGCGACAAGCACCGGGCCGAGGATGCCGCCCATGACCATACCCGTCGCGCGATGGATCTGCTGATCGAACGGGCATGGGATGCCGTTCAGGCGGGCGGTTCGCTGGAGGTCGTGACAGGCAATAACGATGCGGATGCGGTCTATTTCCTGCGATGGGCCGAGGCGCGCTTTTCCGCCGCGCAGGTCAAGCATCTGCGCGCGCATCTGGAAAGCTGGGGGGGCAACTCGTCGGGGCTGGGGGTCGGCAATATCGATCCGCAGGGCAGGGTGCATCCCGACACATACTGGTCGGACTATACCGTGGGATCCGTCAAGGAGCGCCCTTTCTCGCAGATCTGGACCGGCGACGACCCGATCCTTGCCATGCTGCGCACAAGGCCACGCCCGCTGAAAGGGCGCTGCGGCGCATGCGCCTGCAAGGCGGTCTGCGGCGGCAATACCCGCATCCGCGCCCTGCAACTGACCGGCGATCCATGGGCCGAGGATCCCGCCTGCTATCTGGACGGCGACGAGATCGGCATCGGCGATGTCGCCACGGACCGCCTTGTCGTCACGCCATTCCGGGGGAAAAGCCATGATCCGGCGCATCGTTTCCTTTAGCCTGCTGCTGGCCAGCCCCCTGCTGGCCGATCCCGCTGCCGATTACGCCGAACATTGCGCCGCCTGCCATGGCGAGGATCGTCTGGGCGGCACTGGCCCGGCTCTGATTCCGGAAACGCTGAAACGCGTCAGCAATATCGACAGCGTGATCGCCGATGGCCGGGTCCAGACACAGATGGAGGGATTCGCTGACCTGCTGCCTCCGCCCGCCATTGCCAGGCTGGCGGAATATGTCATGCAGCCGCTGGATCACCGTCCGGACTGGGGCATGGAACAGATCGCGGCCAGCCGCGAGATGAACGCCGGTTACAGCCCCGCAGCCGCACCGATCTTTGACGCCGATCCGCTGAATGTCACGCTGGTGGTCGAAACCGGTGATCACCATGTCAGCGTTCTGGATGGCGACAGTTTCGAGGTGCTGGACCGCTTTGCCACGCCCTTTGCCGTGCATGGCGGCCCGAAATTCAGCCCAGACGGGCGGTTCGTCTTTATCATGTCGCGCGATGGCTGGGTGCAGAAATACGACATCTGGTCCCTGACCGAGGTTGGCCGCGTGCGCGCCGCCCTGAACAGCCGCAATATTGCCATCAGCCCGGACGGGCAGCGGATCGCGGTGGCGAATTACTTGCCCGAAAGCCTGACCGTGCTGGATGCGGGGCTGGACCCGGTCAAGGTGATTCCGGTCGCGCCCGACGGCAAGCCCAGCCGTGTCAGCGCCGTCTATCAGGCCCCGCCGCGCGACAGTTTCATTCTGGCGCTGAAAGACGCCCCCGAGATATGGGAGATCGCGGCCGGCGACCTGTCGGTCCGCCGTATCCCTATTGCCGAACCGCTGGACGATTTCTTCTTCACGTCGGACTATGCGCAGTTGATCGGGGCCAGCCGCGAAGGCGACAAGGGCGTGGTCGTTGCACTGGACGATGGCCATCAGATCGCCGAACTGCCGCTGCCGGGCATGCCGCATCTGGGATCGGGCATAACCTGGGAACGCGACGGGCACCGGGTCATGGCCACCCCGCATCTGGGCGAGGGGTGTTGTCGGTCATCGACATGCGCGACTGGACCCT